>NZ_JBHYIQ010000082.1:0-47168 GCF_042739895.1 Amycolatopsis sp. NPDC059021 | reverse complement strand
GGGGACGCTGAACGTCCCCAACGGAGCGTTCGCGACATGCCCACCGCGCGCCGAGCCGCGCCGATGTCCCCAAGGGCCCCTTCAGGACGTTGAACGTCCCATTCAGGACACGAGGCCACCACCGCCGAGAGCCGCGATGAGCGTTCGGGCACGATCGCGAAGACGTTCGGGCAGGATGAATGGCGGACGAGGGCTGTTCGCGGTAATCCACCATAATCCGGCTGAACCCGTCCGAGGTAAGGATCCCGATGACCCGCACACGCGCGTTCTTCCCGGTGCTCGCCCTCGCGGCCGCGACGGCCGTGCTCGCGAGTTCCTGTAGCTCGCCGTCCGAGGACAAGGTCACGCTCACGGTGGCCACGTTCGGCGAGTTCGGCTACGAACCGCTGTTCAAGCAGTACGAGAAGGATCACCCGAACATCCGTGTCCAGGGGCGGGTCGCGGATTTCGACGCGCACAACAAGCAGCTCGTCACCGCGCTGGCGAGCGGGCGCGGCGCGGCCGACATCGAGGCGGTCGACGAGCAGTACATCCCGGTCATCCGGCAGTCCCCGGACAAGTTCGTCGACCTCGCGAGCTTCGGGGCGCAGCAGCTCAGTTCCCAGTGGGCCCCGTGGAAATGGGACCAGGGCGTGGCCAAGAACGGGTTCGTCCTCGGCCTCGGCACCGACATGGGCGGCCTCGCGATGTGCTACCGGCCCGATCTGCTCGCCAAGGCGGGACTGCCGACCGCTCGCGAACAGGTCGCGAAACTCTGGCCGACGTGGGAGAAGTACGCCGAAGCCGCGGACAAGTTCACCGCGGCGAACACCGGCGCCAAGTTCGCCGACTCGGCGGGCACCATCTACACCGCGATGATCAACCAGGCCCCGGAGAACTACTTCGCCCGCGCGGACGACTCGTTCATCGCCGACAAGAACCCGAATCTGAAGCACGCCTTCGACGTCGCGGGCGCCATCGGGGCCAAGGGGCAGACCGCCGGGGTGACGCCGTACACCCAGGAGTGGAACGTCGCGATCAAGCAGGGCTCGTTCGCCACGATCGCCTGCCCCGCGTGGCAGCTCAAGCAGATCAGCGAGGCGGGCGGCGAGCAGAACAAGGGCAAATGGGACGTGACCACGGTGCCCGGCGGCAGCGGCAACAACGGCGGGTCGTTCCTCACCCTGCCGAAGCAGGGCAGTCACCCCAAGGAGGCGTACGAACTCGCCGCCTGGCTCACCGCCCCCGCGCAGCAGAAGCAGCTGTTCCTCTCGGCGGGCATCCTGCCGAGCGAGCCGTCCGTCTACCACGATCCCGAAGTGCTGAACAAGACCGACGGGTACTTCAGCAACGCCCCGACCGGCCGGATCTTCGCCAGCTCCGCCGACGACCTCCGGCCCAACTACCGCGGCCTGCGCGACCGTGACGTGGCCCCGGAGTTCGGCAGGGCGCTCGGCAGGGTGGAAAGCCGCAAGCAGGGCGCCGACGAGGCCTGGGCCCAAGCGGTGCAGGGCGCGCGCGGCGTGCTCAAGTAGCCTGGCCGCGATGCGGGCCCCGGTTTCCGAAAACCTCGAGCAGCGCACCCCGGCGCCGCCTGCCGCACGGCCCCGAACACCTCGGGGCGTGCGGCTGCGCCGGGGTGCGCCGCTGCTGTTCGTGGCCCCGTTCCTGCTGATCCTCGCCGTTTTCGGCATTCTGCCGCTGGTGTTCCTGGCGTGGATCTCGCTGCACGACTGGCATCTGGTGAACGGCGAGAAGGGCTTCACCGGGCTCGGCAACTACCTGACGCTGCTGTCCGATCCGAACTTCTACAACGCGCTGGGGAACACGGTCGGGATCTTCTTCACCGCGTCCGTCCCGCAGGTGCTGCTGGCGCTCGGCATCGCCGCGCTGCTCAACCGCCCGCTGCGCGGCGGGCGGTTCTGGCGGACCGGGATCCTGCTGCCCAATGTCGTCTCGGTCGTCGCCGTCGCGCTGGTGTTCGGCCAGCTGTTCGGCCGCGACTACGGCATCGTGAACTGGCTGCTCGGCCTCGCCGGGATCGACCCGGTCTCCTGGCAGGCCTCGGTCTGGTCCTCGCATCTGGCGATCGCGGTGATGGTGATCTGGCGGTGGGCGGGCTACAACGCGCTGATCTACCTCGCGGCGATGCAGGCGGTGCCGAAGGAGCTCTACGAGGCGGCGGCGCTGGACGGCGCGGGCCGCTGGCGGACGTTCTGGTCGGTCACCGTGCCCGGCATCCGGCCGACCATCCTGTTCACCGTGCTCACCTCGACCGTCGGCGGCCTCCAGCTGTTCACCGAACCGCAGCTGTTCGACGCCTCCGGGACGGCCGGGACCGGCGGGGACGACCGCCAGTTCCAGACCATCGTGATGTACCTGTACGAAAAGGGCATCGGCAATCTGGACGCCGGCTACTCGGCCGCGATCTCCTGGGTCGTGTTCGTGCTGTGCGTGATCTTCGCGCTGGTCAACGTCCAGCTGGTGCGGAAGTTCGTGAGGGCAGCGTGAGGCGCATGGACTCCACCACCGCCCGGCACTGGCGCACCCTGCCCGCCTACTTCGCGCTCACCCTGGTGACGATCGCGTCGGTCTTCCCGCTGTACTGGTCGTTCGTGATGTCCACAAGCGACAACTCGGTGGTGGGCGATCGCACCCCGGCGCTGCTGCCCGGCGGCCATCTGCTGGACAACCTGAGCGCGGTGTTCGACACGGTCGACTTCTGGGGCGCCATCCGGAATTCCCTGATCGTGGCGGGCACCGTCGCCGTGTCCAATGTGGTGCTGGCCAGCCTCGCCGGGTTCGCCTTCGCGCGCCTGCGGTTCCCCGGCCGCAATTCGCTGTTCCTCGTGGTGATCGGCTCGATGATGGTGCCGGCCCAGCTCGGCGTGATCCCGCTGTACATCCTGGTCGGCGAGCTCGGCTGGACGGGCAGGCTGCAGGCGGTCATCGTGCCGGGGCTGGTCAGCGCCTTCAGTGTGTTCTGGATGCGGCAGTCCTGCGAGGAGGCGGTGCCGGCCGAGCTCGTCGACGCGGCGCGCGCCGACGGCTGCTCGCTGCTGGGGGTCTACTGGCACGTCGTGGTGCCCTCGCTGCGCCCGCAGGCCGCGGTGCTCGGGATGCTGTCGTTCATGACGGCGTGGAACGACTTCTTCTGGCCGCTGATCGTGCTCAACCCGAACGAGTCGCCTACTGTGCAGGTTGTTCTTTCCCAATTGGCCAGCGGTCGTTTCACTAATTACTCGCTCATGCTCACCGGGGCGACCCTGGGCGCGGTTCCAGTGATAACACTGTTCTTGCTGCTTTCGCGGCGGGTGGTAGACGGCATGATCGGAGGAAGATTGCATGCTTGACGGGAAGCCTGAAATCTGGGGGCAGGCGACCGGTGTGCTGAACTTCCCGCAACGCTTCCTGTGGGGTGCCTCCACGGCGTCCTACCAGGTCGAGGGCGGGGTCACCGAGGGCGGGCGCGGCCCGTCGATCTGGGACGTGTTCACCGGCCTTCCCGGGAAGATCCAGGACGGGGCCACCGGGGAGGTCGCCTGCGATCACTTCCACCGGTACCCGGAGGACGTCACCATCATGGCGGACCTCGGGCTGCCCGCGTACCGGTTCTCGGTGTCGTGGTCCCGGGTCATGCCGGACGGGAAGACCGTGTCCCAGCAGGGGCTCGACCACTACCGCCGTCTGGTGGACGAGCTGCGCGGCCGGGACATCGAGCCCGTGCTCACGCTGTACCACTGGGATCTGCCGCAGGCGCTGGAGGACGAAGGCGGCTGGCGGTCCCGCGAGACCGCCGACCACTTCGCGGCGTACGCGGCCACGGTGCACCAGGCGCTCGGCGACCGCGTGAACCAGTGGACCACGATCAACGAGCCGTTCTGCGCCGCGTTCCTCGGCTACGGCAGCGGTATCCACGCGCCGGGGCACACCGACCCCGCCGCGGCGCTCACCGCCGCGCACCACCTGCTGCTCGCGCACGGCAAGGCGATGCGGGAGCTGCGCGCCCAGTCCGCGCCCGGCCAGGAATTCTCCCTGGCGCTCAACTTCTCGCCCGCGCTCGCGGACGGGCACGGGCCGGAACACGCCGAGGCAGCACGGAAGTTCGACGGGATCCACAACCGGTTCTTCCTCGACCCGGTGCTGGGCAAGGGATATCCCGACGACGTCCTCGCCGACGTCGCGCACGTCGGCGGCCTCGAATCGGCCATCCAGGACGGCGATCTCGCGACGATCTCCGCGCCGATCGACTGGCTCGGGGTGAACTACTACGCCCCGACGCGGGTCGCGCCACTGGACGACCCGCACGCGCCGAGCAACTGCCCGTTGCCGGGGCTGCGCGGGATGGACGTGCTGCCGCCGCGCGGGCGGCTCACCGCGTTCGGCTGGGAACAGACGCCGGGCTCGCTGACCGAACTGCTGCGCTGGCTGAACTGGCACACCGGCGGCCTGCCGCTGATCGTCGCGGAGAACGGCGCCGCGTTCGAGGACTCGGTCGACCCGGACGACCGGATCCACGATCCGGACCGGGTCACCTACCTCGCCGAGCACCTCCGCGCGGTGCACGCCGCGATCGACGGCGGCGCCGACGTACGTGGCTACCTGGTGTGGTCGCTGCTGGACAACTTCGAATGGTCGATGGGGTACTCGAAGCGGTTCGGCATCGTGCACGTCGACTTCGAGACGCAGCGGCGCAGGCTCAAGGACAGCGCGCTGTTCTACCGCGACGTGATCGCGCGCAACGCCGTCCCCGCCGGGGTCTGACCGAGCTGCCCGATCTCCTCGGCGACCCGGTCCCGCGAAGCGGTGCCGAGTTTGCCGAGGAGGCGGGCGACGTGGGCCTGCACCGTGCGGCGCGGCAGGCCGAGCCGCATGGCGATGGCCGGGTTGGAGTGCCCGGCGGCGACGAGCCGCGCGATGTCGATTTCCACCGGGGAAAGGGATTCCCAGCCACGGCGGGACCGTGGCCGCGGCGCCGTCAGGTCGCGGTGGATGCCGAAGACGGCGAGGCGTTTGGTGGCGCGTTCGAGGTCCCAGGCCGCGGACAGGTCCGCGTAGCGGTCCGCGCTCTCGGCGAACGCCTCCCGTGCTTCCTCCCGCTCGCCACGCCGGGCCAGCAACACCGACGCGTCCTCCAGCGCGGTGGCGAGTTCGACGACCCTGCCGACCCGGCGGTAGTGGCCGACCGCGGCCAGCACCGGCTCCGGGTCGTCGTCGATGAGACCGCGGCACCACTGCGCCGCGGCCGCGGCCCGCGCGCCGGGACGTTCCTTCGACGCCTCCTCCTCGCAGATCCACATCGCCCGCCGCACCTGGGCGCTCGCGCCGACCTCGAGCGCGAGCCGCACCACGAGGGGCAGCCACTGATGCCGCAGCATCATCGGGGAGAACTGCGGATTCAGCAGTGGTTCCAGCGCTTTCAGCGCCCGTGCGGTGTCCCCGCGCTGCTCGGCCATCACCGCCTGGGCGATCAGCAGGAAGTCGATGTTCTCCCGTTCGGCGCTGGTCGCCGGGGCGTACTCCTCGACGGCGTTGAGATGGCCCGACGCCTGGATGCGGTCGCCGCGCCTGCCCGCGATGTAGGCCGCGACACCGTGCAGCAGCAACGCCGCCGCCGGTGACTCGCGCAGCCCGAAGAACGTGATCGCCGGGTCGTCCTCGGTCACCGAGTCCAGCTCGGCGAGCGCCTCGTTCCACCGGCCCATCCAGTAACTGTGCACCGCGGCCGCGACCTGCAGCTCGTTGCCCAGCGCGTGGCTGATCGCGATCCGCCGCGCGGTGCGCAGGGTGTCGTCGGCCTCGGCCAGCAGATCCATGTTCTGGAGCGTGAACAGCCGGTTGTCCAGCAGGTCCAGTTCGAGTTCGGCGAAGTCCTCCGCGTCCTCGATCACGCCGATCGCCCGGTCGATATGGGCCAGCGCCGCGCGGTGATCACGCCGGACGGACGCGACCAGCCACAGCGTCTGCCGGGCGTGCGCGGTGAGATACCGGTCGCCGCCCGCGGCGGCCAGCGCCTTGTGCCCCGCTTCCTCGGCGGCGTCGAGATCGTCGAGACCGCCGCGCCGGAAGTTCGCCAGCAGATGGCGATGACGGCGGCGCCAGAGTTCGGGGACGTCCGGGTCGTCGAGCACCGACGCGACGATCCGGGTCGCGTCCGCCATGTCGCCACCGCGGTACCGCAGCACGGCGAGCAGGTGGTGCATTTCCGCGGCACGGTGGGGATCGGTGGTGATGGCCAGCGCGGCCCTCGCCTCGTTCTCGGGATGCCGGTCCAGCCGGAACAACACCCGGACCAGCGTCGCCGCCAGGATCTCGCGCCTCGGATCCCGCAACGAGCAGCCTTCCAGCGCGCGGGAGAGCAGTTCGGCGGCCAGTTCCGGCGCGCGGGTGGCGACGTCCGCGCCGTGGTCCACCAGCCACTGCAGGACCCACGGGTCCGGGACGGGCGCGGCGACGACCTGCTCGGCCACCCGCGTCACCGAAGCGCCCACTGTGGACAGTGCCTCCGCGGCCTGGCGGTGCAGCGCGGCGCGCGCCCCCGCGGCGATCCCGTCGTAGAAAGCCTGGCGCAGCAAGGGATGCCGGAACGCGAGATGCGTATCGGAGTCGACGATGACGTTGGCGGCCACCGACTCCTCGAACGCCGCGACCAGCTCCGACGGCCGCTTGCCCACCACCGCGGCGATGTCGGTGACGGTGAACTCCGCCCCCAGCACCGCGGCCCAGCGCAGCATTTCCCTTGTCTCGGCGGACAGCACGTCCAGGTTCCGGCGGATCGTGTCGACGAGGCCGCGTGGCGCCGTGTAACTGCCGCTGTCGGCCAGATCCGCCACCCCGGCCACCGTGTGCAGCACGTCCTCGCGCACCAGTGTGCCGGTGAGTTCGGTGATGTAGAGCGGATTCCCGGTGGTCCGCTCCACCAGATCCCGCAACTGGGGGCCCGGTTCCGCGCCCAGCAGGCGTTTCTCCAGTTCGATGCTCTGCTCGCCGGTGAGCGGGAGCAGGTCGAGGACGATCCCGCCCCTGGCCTCGACCGCCTGGCGCAGCCGCACGAGCTGCGGGGTCCGGGGCACCGGGCGCGCCGCCGCGATGAGCAGCAGCGGCAGCTGCCGGGTCGCGGCGGTCAACCGGTGCCACAACAGGACACTCGCCTCGTCGGCCCACTGCATGTCGTCGACCACCAGCACCAGCGGGCCCCGCGCGCACAGCTCGTCGATCAACGCCAGCAGCCGCCCGACCGTGGCGGACGCCGGATCGGGCTCGCCCCACGCGCCCCGCCGCTCCTGGAACAGCGCGGGCGACGGGGCGTCGACGCCGAGACAGCTCAGCATGACCTGCAGCGGGATCCGCCCGGACAGCTCGTCCGCCTGCACCCAGCCGATCTGGCTTCCCCTGGCGGGGACGTCGGCGAACGCCCGCACCAGCAGCTCCGACTTGCCGATCCCGAACTGCCCCTCGATCCACGCCGCGCCGCCCCTGCCGTCGCAGACGTCGTCGACCAGCCCGCGCAGCAGGGCCAATTCCTCTTCCCTGCCGACGAAAACGGCCTCCGCGCCGGCGTCGGACCGGGGGGCGACGCGTGCGGGGAGCACGAGCAGCCGTTCGGGTCCCGCCGCCGGGGCGCCTGCTGCCGCCCTGGCACCGGTGAGTTCGGGATCCTGGGCCAGGATCCGGGCGTGCAGCCGCTGGAGATCGGGACCGGGCTCGGCGCCGAGTTCCTCAATCAGCCGGGCGCGGGCCTCGCGGAACACCTCCAGCGCCTCGGCGTGCTGGCCGTTGTGGTGGAGCGCGAGCATCTGCAGTTCCCGGAGCCGCTCGCGCAGGGGGTACTCGTGGACGAGCGCACCGAGTTCCGCGCCGAGACCGGCGCTGTCACCGCGCTCCAGCAACGCTTCGGCGCGCAGCTCGTAGGCGACCAGCCGGAGTTCGCCCAGCCTGTTCCGTTCCTGCTCCGCATACGGGCCGGGCACGCCGGAGAGCGGATCACCGTGCCACAGGGCGAGCGCCTCGTCGAGCACCGCGACCGCGTCCTGCACGCCCGCTCCGGCCCGCGCGCGGCCGATCAGCCGCTCGAACTCCAGCGCGTCGACGCTCTCGGGCTCGATACGCAGCGTGTAACCGCTCGGCCCGCTGGTCAGCAGGTCGCTCGCCGCCCACCGGTCGCGATCGGGTTCGAGCGCGCGCCGCAGCCCGGAAACGTAGGTGTGCACGCTGCCGTTGACGCTCGCGGGCGGCTGTTCGCCCCAGACCGCCGACACCAGTTCGGCACGGGTCACCAGCCTGCCCGGCCGCAGCGCGAGGACGGCGAACACGGCGCGCTGGCGGGCGGGGCCGAGCGTCAGCGCGGTCTCCCCGCGCGAGGCGCTCACCGGCCCGAGCACCCCGACACGCAGTCCGTCACCGCTGGTCGGCATTGTCCGTCCCTGTCGCACGTGGTCTGGTTCCGCGCTGCCTGGTTCGTCCTGGCACTACCCTGCGCGACCATCCGTGGCGGGAGCGTCCGGGTAGCCGCTCGATGAGCGTATCGCCTCGCCGAGCCGCCGGATGTCCCACTCCGCGCCGATGACGCGGTAGCGCTCGACGGCCTCCTCGTACGCGTCGGCCGCATCGTCGGCTCGGCCGTGCCTGGCCAGCAGCCAAGCGGCGTCCGCGGTGGCGTGGGCGGCCAGCAGGTCCATCCCGGCGATCGCGTCACACCGGGCAGCGGCGTTCCGCACCTTGTCGGGGAGCTCGTCGACGAGCCCGAAGCAGTACTCGCGCAACATCTCCTGTTCAGGGGAGAGCCGTTCGCCGCGACGGGAACCGACGAGCAGCCGCACCCGGTCGAGCCGCGCGCGGTCGCCGCACCGGACGGCAAGCCCCGCCAGCCGCGGCAGCCACCGCGACCACGGGAACAACCGGCCCGCGACCGGCGAAAGCACGTCGATGGCCTCCCGGATCTGCCCGAACTGCTCGGCCAGCATCGACCTCGCCATGAGCAGCGCCTGCAGGAAACTGTCGTCGTCCGCGACGTACACGCCCGACGCGAGACGCTCATACTCCTCCGCGACTTCCCAGTCTTCCCGGTGCCCCGCGAGGATCGCGACGAAGGCGTACACCACCCCCGCGCTGTAATGCAGTACGTACGACGGCCTCGCCGTGTCTTCGGCGAAGAGTGCCTCCGCCTCGCCCGCCGCCTTGGTCCAGTCGCCCGCCCAGTAGAGCTGCCCCGCGTTCACCCGGTGGACCTCGGCGGGCATGGCCCGATACGGAGCCATCCGCCAGGTGGCGGCCACGTCGATGAACTCGGGGGCGCCGAATTCGGTGACGGACTCGTCGTCGAGGAGCCGGAACCCGGTGATACCCGGCGCCACGGAGCCCGAATACGAATGCGCCCAGCCGACGGCCCGCGGCGGAGTCCGCGGATGCGGCTCGTCGGACAGCCGCGCGAGGAGCCGCTCGTGCCGGATGAGCCATCGCCCCTGGACCCGGTCGTCGCTGAGCGCGTCGGTCACCTGCCGCAACGCCTCGTCGACCTGATGCCGTCGATAGGCGACGTACCCGATGATCCAGCGCATCTCGGCGGCCAGCTCGGGGTCGGCCGTCCTGGCCAGCACCGCGCCGGCCTCCGGGCCGGGATCCCGGCCCAGCCAGAGCACCAGCCGCGCGAGCATCGCCGTGAGCGTCTCCTGCGCGTCGGGTGGCAGCGAACCGAGACCGAGCAATGGCCGCAACAGTTCGATGGCGAGTTCGGGCCGCTCCTCCGCGACCGCGCCGATGTAGTCC
Source organism: Amycolatopsis sp. NPDC059021 (assembly GCF_042739895.1). Lineage (NCBI taxonomy): Bacteria > Bacillati > Actinomycetota > Actinomycetes > Pseudonocardiales > Pseudonocardiaceae > Amycolatopsis > Amycolatopsis sp. NPDC059021. The sequence goes on along the minus strand of NZ_JBHYIQ010000082.1, from coordinate 37,424 downwards.
GTCAGCCAGGCCTCGCCCCACGGGATCATCGCGGGCGCCGCCGCGGCGAGCTGTTCGGCGACCCGCACCGCGGACGCGCCCGAGGCGATGAGCGTCTCCGCGATCTGCTGGTGGAGCGCGACCCGCATCGCCCCCGGCGTCTTCTCGTACAACGCGGTCCGCACCAGCGGATGCCGGAACCACAGCGCGTCGCCCGCCGCGTCCAGCACGCCCGCCTCCCGCGCCTCGTCGATCCGCTCGGCCAGCAGATCGGTGGGCAGCCCGGTGGTCGCGGCGAGTTCCCCCACGGTGAACCCCGCCCCGAGCACCGCCGCCCGTTGCAGGACCGAGCGGGCAGGCGCGGACAGGAACGTCAGGTAGTCGCTGACCCACCCGATGAGCCGTCGCCCCGGATGAGCTCCCGGCTCGGCGAAGTCGGCGACGATCTCCGTGATGTAGCAAGGGTTTCCGCCCGCGGAGTCGACCAGCTTCCGCCGCCGGGCCGGCACCGGGGCGCCGGCGAGCCGCCCCGCGAGGCGGTACCCGTCTGGTCCGGAAAGCGGGCCGAGGCGCAGCGTCCGGCCACTGGCCGTCCGCCGCCGCAGCCCTTCGCGCGTCTCGGAGCGCGGAACCGGCCTGCCCGCGGCGATCAGCAGCAACGGCAGCCGCGCGGTGAGTTCGGCGAGCTTTTCCCAGACCCGCACGGTCTCCTCGTCGGCCCACTGGAAGTCGTCGCCGACGAGGATGAGCGGGCCTTCGCCGCACAGCCGCGCCACGACCTCGGGCACCTGCCCGGCGTCGAGCCCGCCCGGCCCGGCGTCCTCGCTGAGACAGTCGTTGATCAGCCGCAGCGGGATGTGGCTGTCCAGTTCGTGGGCGGCCGCCCAGCGCAGCCGCGGTGCGCCGGGCAGCGCACCGCCCAGCGCCTCGGCGAGCAACGCCGACTTCCCGATTCCCGGCTCGCCCTCGATCCACACCGTGTCCCCGCGCCCGCCGAGCACCTCGGCGACCGCGGTCCGCAGCAGGTCCAGTTCCTGTTCCCGGCCGACGAGGAAGTCCGGCCGTTCGGGGCGCCACACCGGGAACGCCGTGTGCTCGGGAACCGCGTGCCCGCCGAGCAGCTGCTCGTGCAGCCTGCGCAGCTCCGGCCCCGGCTCGAGCCCGGACGCCTCGCCGAGGTTCGTGCTGGTGGTCTCGAACACGTCGAGTGCCTCGGCGGTCCGGCCGCCGTCGGCCAGTGCCCGCATCAGCAGGGCGGGCGGTTTCTCCCGAAGCGGATATTCGCGGCAAAGCGCGTTCAGTTCGTCGACGAGCTCTTCGTGCCGCCCGAGTTCGAGCAGGATCTCCGCCCTGCTCTCCACGACGGTCAGCCGCAGCTCGGCGAGCCTCGCCCGGTGCGCCCGCGCGAACGGCCCGGGAACCCCGGACAGCACGTCGCCCGAATACAGCGCCAGAGCCGCGTCGAGATCGGCCACCGCGGCCAGGGGTTCACCCGCGTTGCGGTGCCGGACCGCGTCCGCCCGCAACGCGTCGAACCGGTGCACGTCGACGCCGTCCCGGTCGATCCGCAGCGAGTAGCCCGACCCCGTCGAGGCGAGCGTTCCGCCGCCGGACCGAGGCGCCTGACCGGGGTCGAGGGCCCGGCGGAGGCCCGAGACGTAGGTGTAGATGCTGCCGCTGGCGCTGTCCGGCGGCTCGTCCCCCCAGAGCGCGTCGACGAGTTCGTGCCGGGAAACCGTGTCGCCGGCGGAAAAGGCGAGCACGGCGAACACCGCGCGCCGGTGCGCCGAGCCGAGGTCGAGCTCGGTGCCGGCACGCCAGGCGCGGACCGGGCCGAGGACCTGCACTCGCAACCCGGTTCCCGCGTCAGCCATTCCCTGTCTCCGTCGTACCGAATAACGGTGCCGTGGCGAACCCCGCCGGTACCGCGCGATGGTTCACCGGGGCAGACTACCGGCACCTTTGGTGCAATGCCCTGGCGCGGCATGGCATTCCGGTTTTGTCCCGCAGGACAGGAACCACCGGATAAGACGTTTTCCGAGAACGTCTCACCGCACCGGCGCGGGATCCTCCGGCGGATGCGTTCCGTGCGTACCGAGCCAGATCGTCCCGGCCTCGAGCCTGCCGGCCACGGCGAGCGCCCGGTCGGGATCCGTGGCGAACACGGACGCGCCCGGCCGGTACGAAGAGACGTTCGCGCGCTGGACCGCGTCGTCGATGTCGTGGTAGGTGATCACCGGCAGCACGGGCCCGAACTGGTCCTCGTCCACGACGCGGACGCCGTCGGTGACGTCGGCGAGGATCGTCCGCCCGTGGAAATAGCCGAGACTGTCCGGCTTCCCCGCACAGGCCGTGACGACCGCCTGGTGCGCGCGGGCGTCCGCGACGAGGTCGGCGACGCGGTCGAACTGCGCCCGGGTACCGATCGGCGCGAGTCCGCCGGAACCGGCGGCTCGGGCGAGTTCGGTGAGTGCCTCGACGAACGGCTGCCGGAGCGAAGCCGGGACGTACACCCGCTTGGGCCCCACGCATACCTGTCCGAGGTTGCGGAACGCCGCCGCGAACACCCGTTCCGCGGCCCGCCCCGGGTCCGCGTCGTCGAGCAGGAGCACCGGGTCGTTGCCGCTGAGGTCGAGGGTGAGCCGCTTCCCGGCCGCCAGCGCGGCGACCTTGCTGCCGATCGCGGTGGAGCCGGTGAAGCCGATCTCGCGCACGAGCGGATGCGCGACGAGCCGCGCGCCGAGCGGGTCACTGCCGGAAACGACGTTGAGGACGCCCGGCGGGAGAACGGAACGCAGCAGTTCCCCTGCCAGCAGCGCGGAAAGCGGGGTGTGCGGCGAAGGCTTCCACACCACGGTGCTCCCGGACCGCAGCGCGGGGGCGATGCTCGCGAACGCGATGCTCAGCGGGAAGCTCCACGGCGTGATGACCGCGACCGGCCCCGCGGCTTCGCGCTCGGCCGGGTTTTCCGCGTAGTAGCGCGCGTATCGCGCCGCGACGGCGACCTCGTCGAGCGCGTCGGCACGCGATTTCCCCTGCTCCGAGGAGAGGACGCCGGCCAGCTCGCCCGCCGACGCCATGAGCGTGTCCGCGATCGCCCCGAGCACCGCGCGCCGGGACTCCTCGCCGGTGCGCCATTCCGTGCGGAACACCCGATCGGCCGCGGTGACGGCGGTGTCGAGCGCTTCGGCCGTCGTCTCGGGCGCCATGGCGAACACCCGGCCCGTGGCCGGATCGATGACGCCGAACTCCCCGTCGTGGTCACCCGCCGCGCCGTCGACCGTGATCGTCAGCTCGGCGGCGAGCCCGAGCGGGGACCCCGTGCCGTCACTCATGCGCTGCCCTCCCGGTTCCAGTTCCCCACCGTAGCCTCCGCTCGCCCGCTGCCCGGCGCGGCGCCCGAACCGAGGGACGCCCCGGGTGCGTCCAGCGCGCCGAGGGACGCCCCCGGTGCACCCGACGCACCGAGGGACGCCCTCGTCGCAACCGCCCGCTCCCCGCGAGCCACACCCGCGGCCCACCGGATGCAGTGAAGGCCTCCTTCACGGCACTGGACGCGCCGAAAGCTCCCTTCGGCACCACAGTGTCCACAAAGGACGAATCGACGCGACGGGACCGTCACGGCCCGAGTGCCGCGAACGCTCCGTTCAGGACGTTCACCGTCCCCGACCGAGCGTTCGCGGCTCCGGCGCCACCCTCGCTTCGCCCTCATCCCAGGCGGCGACCTCGACGTGCGGTTGCGCTGCTCACCCTGGTCGGCCAGCCTGACGACATCATGACTGAGATCTCCGTACCCGCCGCCACGCCGCGGCACAGCTCGCGGCTGAGCGCCGTGCCCAAGGTGTTCGCCGTCGCGCTGGGCGTACTGGCGGCACTCTGCGTCCTGGCGGCGCTCAACGCCGCCGTCGGCCGCGGGGTCCAGCCGGTGCGGGAGTTCATCGACGAAGCGATCTTCCCCGCGCCGGCGAACATCGCCTACGGCCTGTTCCTCGCGGTGCTGGCGGGCGCGATCTCCCGCCGCAAGCGCGCGGCCCGCACCATCATGATCTGCCTGCTGCTGGTCCAGGCGGCGCTCACCGCGCTGACGATCCTGCTGTTCACCCTGGCGCCGGACGAGGAGCTGGTCGACGACGACGGGGAGCCGCTGACGCTGTCGGGCTGGGACACCTGGTCGCTGTGGCAGTCCTTCGTGATCGCCGTCCTCGCCGTCGGGGTGCTGATCGCGGCGCGGCGCGAGTTCTACGGCCGGACCAGGAAAGCCGCGCTGCGCAAGGCGATCCTGCTGTTCGCGGGACTGCTCGGCATCTCGATCCTGCTCGGCGGCCTGCTGGTCCAGGTCTTCCCCGGTTCGCTGCGCTCGGCGAGCGACCGGTGGAGCTGGGCGGCCGAGAAGGTCATCGGCGGCGCGATCCGGCTGGACATCACCCGTGTCGGCAACGCACCGGGCTGGGTGGCCGTGATCGTGTCGCTGTTCGGAGCGGTGTCGATGTTCGCCGCGCTGCTGTGGACGCTGCGTTCGCAGCGCACGGCGTCGATGCTCACCGCCGGCGACGAGGTCGCCATCCGCGGTCTGCTCGCCGCGCACGGCGAACGCGACTCCCTCGGCTACTTCGCGACCCGGCGGGACAAGGCCGCGATCTTCGCGCCGTCCGGCGAAGCCGCCGTCACCTACCGCGTCGTGGCCGGTGTCTGCCTCGCCAGCGGCGACCCCATCGGCGACCCGGAAGCGTGGGACGGCGCGATCTCCCGCTGGCTGGCGATGTGCGCCGAGTTCACCTGGAGCCCGGCGGTGATGGGCGCGGGCGAAGAGGCCGCCGAGGCCTACGTGCGGGCCGGGCTGAAGGCGATCGAACTCGGTGACGAGGCGATCCTCGACGTCGCCGACTTCACCCTCACCGGGCCGGACATGCGCCCGGTGCGCCAGGCCGTCACGCGGATCGAACGGGCCGGGTACACCGCGCGGATCCGGCGGCACGCCGACATCCCGGCCGACCAGCTCACCGCCGCGACGGAACTGGCCGAACGCTGGCGCGACACCGACACCGAGCGTGGGTTCTCCATGGCGCTCGGGCGGATGAACGATCCCGTCGACGGACGCTGCGTGCTCGTCGAGGCGGTCGACGCCGACGGGCACGTCCGCGCCCTGCTTTCGTTCGCGCCGTGGGGAAAGGCCGGGCTGTCGCTCGATCTCATGCGCCGCGACCGGAACGCGGGCAACGGCCTGATGGAGTTCATGGTCGCCGCGCTCGCCGCCGGCGCCCCCGCGCTCGGCGTGCGGCGGATTTCGCTCAACTTCGCGGTGTTCCGCGCGGTGTTCGAGGAAGGCGCCCGGATCGGCGCCGGGCCGATCCTGCGGGTCTGGCGACGGCTGCTGCTGTTCTTCTCCCGCTGGTGGCAGCTCGAATCGCTGTACCGGTCGAACGTCAAGTACCGCCCGCACTGGGCACCCCGGTTCCTCATCTTCGGCGACCGCCGTGACCTGGCCAGGGTCGGCCTCGCCTCGGCCATCGCGGAGGGTTTCCTCGGCCGCGGCACGAACGTCCCGGCCCGCGCGGGCGACACGGCGCTGCTCGCCGCGATCGAGGACGCCGAAGCCGCCGCGAAGGTCGTGGACGACCGCGCCGCCCCGGTGCCGGAACAAACCCGGATCCGGCTGGACAAACTCGCCGAACTGCGGACCCGCGGCATCGATCCGTACCCCGTCGGCGTGCCGCGGGACACCACATTGGACGCGGTGGCGCGGCGTTTCCCCGATCTCGCGCCCGACACCCGCACCGGGACGCGTGTCGCCGTCACGGGCCGCGTCATGCTGCTGCGCGACCACGGCAAGCTGTGCTTCGCGACGCTGCGGGACTGGTCCGGCGATCTCCAGGTGATGCTCGCCGAACCCGGCACCACCGCGGAAACGCTCCGCGAGTGGCGGGCCGACGTCGACATCGGCGACCACGTCGCGGTGCGGGGCGAGGTGATCACCACCCGGCGCGGCGAGCTGTCCGTGCTCGTCGAGCACTGGGAGCTGGCGTCGAAATGCCTGCACCCGCTGCCCGACAAGCGCGCCGGGCTGACCGATCCCGAGGCCAGGGTCCGCCGTCGCTACCTGGACCTGGTCGTCCGGCCCGAGGCCCGCGAACTGCTCCGGGCACGTGGGGCCGCGGTGCAGGCACTGCGCACGACCCTGCTCGACCGCGACTATCTCGAGGTCGAAACCCCGATGCTGCAACCGGTGCACGGCGGCGCCAACGCGCGCCCGTTCCAGACCCACATCAACGCCTACGACATGGGGCTCTACCTGCGCATCGCGCCCGAACTGTACCTGAAACGGCTGTGCGTCGGCGGGGTCGAGCGGGTCTTCGAACTCGGCCGCACGTTCCGCAACGAGGGCGTGTCCTACAAGCACAATCCCGAGTTCACGATGCTGGAGGCCTACGAGGCGTACGCGGACTACCACGTCATGCGCGAACGCTGCCAGGAGCTGATCAAGGCCGCCGCGCACGCCGCCCACGGCCGCGAAATCGCGCTGGGCGAGGAAGAACTGGACCTCAGCGGGGATTGGCCCGTCATTCCGGTGCACACCGCCATTTCCGGCGCGCTCGGCGAGGAGATCACCACGGCCACCCCGGAATCCCGGCTCCGCCAGCTGTGCGACGCCGCCGGGATCGTCCACAATCCACAGTGGACACGCGGGGCGGTGGTACTCGAGCTGTACGAACGGCTTGTCGAGGAACAGACGACCGGGCCGGTCTTCTACACCGACTTCCCCGCCGACGTCTCCCCGCTGACCCGGCCCCATCGCGAGGATCCGGCGCTGGCCGAACGCTGGGACCTGGTCATCCGCGGCACCGAGATCGCCACCGCCTACTCCGAACTCGTCGACCCCGTCGAGCAGCGGCGGCGCCTGGTCGCGCAGTCCCTGCTCGCCGCGGGCGGCGACGCCGAGGCGATGGAGGTCGACGAGGACTTCCTGACCGCGCTCGAATACGCGATGCCGCCCTCGGGTGGTCTCGGCATGGGCGTCGACCGGCTGGTCATGCTGCTGACCGGAACCACGATCCGCGACACCCTCGCCTTCCCGCTCGTCCGCCCGGAGTGACCGGGAGGACGAGCGGGCGGGCGTCGGTCAGTCGGTGCCGGACTCCATCGCGGCGCGGTCGAGCCATTCGTTGTCGCCGCCCTGACCGCGGGAGGCGATCGCTTCGGCGCCACCTTCGGGCATGGCGCCGATGAGCCCGGTCGACGCCGCCTGCGCGGCGCCGATCAGCGTCGGGTGGGTACTGCCGACCATGCCGAGCCCGGCGTACTGCTCGAGTTTGGCGCGGGAGTCGGCGATGTCCAGGTTGCGCATGGTGAGCTGGCCGATGCGGTCGAGGGGGCCGAAGGCGGAGTCCTCGGTGCGTTCCATCGACAGCTTGTCCGGGTGATAACTGAAGGCGGGGCCGGTGGTGTCCAAAATGGAGTAGTCCTCGCCGCGCCGCAGCCGCAGCGTGACCTCGCCGGTGATGGCGGTGCCGACCCAGCGCTGCAGCGACTCGCGCAGCATCATGGCCTGCGGGTCCAGCCAGCGGCCCTCGTACATCAGCCTGCCCAGCCGCCGTCCCTCGTTGTGGTAGGCGGCGAGGGTGTCCTCGTTGTGGATCGCGTTGACCAGGCGTTCGTAGGCGATGTGCAGCAGCGCCATACCCGGCGCCTCGTAGATGCCGCGGCTCTTGGCCTCGATGATGCGGTTCTCGATCTGATCCGACATGCCCAGCCCGTGCCGCCCGCCCACGGCGTTGGCCGCCAGCACCAGGTCGACGGCGGTGTCGAACTCCTCACCGTTGATCGACACCGGACGGCCCTGGGCGAAGCCGATCGTGACGTCCTCGGTGGCGATCTCGACCTCGGGGTCCCAGAACCGGACGCCCATGATCGGGTTGACGATCTCGATGCCGGTGTCGAGGTGCTCAAGGGACTTGGCCTCGTGCGTCGCGCCCCAGATGTTCGCGTCGGTGGAGTACGCCTTCTCGGTGCTGTCCCGATACGGCAGGTCGTGCGCGAGCAGCCACTCCGACATCTCCTTGCGCCCGCCCAGCTCGCTCACGAACGCCGCGTCCAGCCACGGCTTGTAGATCCGCAGCGACGGGTTCGCGAGCAGGCCGTAGCGGTAGAACCGCTCGATGTCGTTGCCCTTGAAGGTCGAGCCGTCACCCCAGATCTGCACGTCGTCCTCGAGCATCGCGCGGACCAGCAGGGTGCCGGTGACCGCGCGGCCGAGCGGGGTGGTGTTGAAGTAGCTGCGGCCGCCGGAGCGGATGTGGAACGCGCCGCAGGCCAGCGCCGCGAGGCCCTCCTCCACGAGCGCAGCACGGCAGTCGACCAGCCGCGCGACCTCCGCGCCGTAGGCCTGGGCGCGCCCGGGCACCGAGGCGATGTCAGGGTCGTCGTACTGGCCGATGTCGGCGGTGTAGGTGCAGGGCACCGCACCTTTGTCGCGCATCCACGCGACCGCTACCGAGGTGTCGAGACCACCGGAGAAGGCGATCCCGACTCGTTCGCCGACAGGCAGGGAGGTGAGCACTTTGGACACGGGTGGAAGTATATACACATCCATGCATGACCATTCAAGTCGGGGGTGCACCCCGCTTCATCCGGGGTCCGCGGCGGCGCGGTATTCCCGGGGCGAGGCACCGAGCAGCCGGACGAACATCGTGGTGAACGCCGCGGGGCTCTCGTAGCCCATCGCCGTCGCGATGTCCGCGACGGGCAGGCCGTCGGCCAGCAGCGGCAGCGCGTGCAGGACGCAGGCGCGCTGACGCCAGCGCGTGAAGCTCATCCCGGTCTCGGCGTGGAAGAGCCGGTTCAGCGTGCGCTCGCTGACGTGCAGGCGGGCCGCCCAACGTGCGGGCGGATCGTGGACGTCCGGCGCCTTCGCGAAGGACTCGCACAGCGCCCGCAGTCCCTCGTCACGCGGCAGCGGGAGGTCGAGTGGCAGCGGGGCGAGCCCGCTCAGCTCGTGCAGGAGCAGGGAGACGAGCGTCGCGTCCCGGCCGCGCCGGGGATAGCGCGGGGCGATGTCGACCGCGGCGAGCACCAGCTCCCGCAGCAGCGGTGAGACCTCCACGACCTGACAACGCTGCGGAAACCAGGGCACCGCGGCCGGTTCGATGTAGAGGCTCCGCGTGCCACCGCCCATCATCGTGACCTGGTGTTCGGTGCCCGGCGGGATCAGGACCGCGCGGTGGGCCGGGACGACCCAGCTGCTCTCGGCCGTCTCGGCACGCATGAGGCCGTTGGCGCTGTAGAGGAACTGGGCTCGCCGGTGCCGATGCCAGGCCACCACGTGGTCGGGCGCGTAGTCCGTCCTGATCGCCAGCACGGCGCGATCGATGTCGTCCACTTCGTCGATCAGGACGTTGTGCATGTGCCCGACGATACCGTGTCCATTTCACGAAAGAAGTTGGCGATCTTTCGATTGCACGCCTCGGCAGGACGCTCGTACGGTTGCCGAAGTGCTCACCTCGATCCTGTTGTTGCTCGCCTTCGGCTGCCTGAGCGGCTTCACCACCGTCCTCTTCGGATTCGGCGGCGGCTTCGTCACCGTTCCCGTCGTGTACGGCGTCGCACTGGCCCGTTCCGGCGGCGACGCGATGCACGTCGCCGTCGCCACCTCGACCGCGGTCATGGTCGTCAACTCCGCGACAGCTACCGCCACCCAGCTCAGTTCCGGGCGGCTGCGCAAGGAATACGTATGGCCGCTGGTCGCCTTCATCGGCGTCGGCGCGGTTCTCGGCGCCCTCGCCGCGACCGTGGCGGACGACTCCGTCCTGCGCGTCCTGTTCGTCGTCTACCTCGCTTTGACCATTGTGGACAGTGTGCTGCGGAAGGGATTTCTCCAACCGGGTTCCGCCGAGCAGCCACGGACGCTCGGGAAGGCGACCAGCACCGCGGGTGGCGTCGGCATCGGCGCGGTGGCGAGCTTCCTCGGCGTCGGCGGCAGCGTCATGACCGTGCCTTTGTTGCGGCGCAAGGGTTTGCCGATGGCCGACGCGGCGGCGATGGCCAACCCGCTGAGCCTTCCGGTCGCCGTGATCGGCACCGCGGTGTACGCCTTCGCCGCCACCGCGTCCGGCCCCGCCCCCGCCGGGCAGATCGGCTACGTCGACCTCGTCGCGGGCGCCGCCCTGCTCGCCGGTTCCCTGCCCACCATCGCCGTCGCCCGTCGCGTCCTCGGCCGCCTCCCCGACCGCGTGCACGCGATCACCTACGTCTGCCTGCTCGCCGCCGCCCTCATCGCCGTCCTCGCCCGCTGACGAACCGGCGAACTCGCGTACCCAGAGAGTCGGCCGACGCCCCTGCCGGGTCGGTTCGCGAACCGACTGTCCGGGTACGCCGGCCGACCGTCCAGGTACGCGAGTTGGCGTGTGAAGCACGGCTAATGGCGGCGTTAAGAAACCGTCGATGGACTCGGGGCAGGGCGCCGGGGCAGATTGTTCTCTACCCAGCGTCACCACACCCGGGAGCACCTCACCCGGATGGCCGCAGGGGGCTTGTCCCGGTCAGCGCCCGACCTCCCCGTGCGGGTCCTGGCCCGCACGTGTACAGGAGGCTCAACGGTGAAAGCACTGGTGAAGGACAAGGCGGAGCCCGGTCTGTGGCTCCGCGACGTGCCCGAACCGGCCGTCGGCCCCGGCGATGTCCTCGTCCAGGTCCTGCGGACCGGGATCTGCGGCACCGACCTGCACATCCGCAGCTGGGACGGCTGGGCGCGGCAGGCGATCAGCGCGCCGCTCGTGGTCGGCCACGAGTTCGTCGGCGAGGTCGTCGAGGTCGGCCGCGACGTCACCGAGATCACCGTGGGTGATCGCGTCAGCGGGGAAGGCCATCTCGTCTGCGGCAAATGCCGTAACTGCCTGGCCGGGCGGCGGCATCTGTGCCGCGCCACCGTCGGCCTCGGCGTCGGGCGTGACGGGGCCTTCGCCGAGTACGTCGCGCTCCCCGCCTCCAACGTCTGGGTGCACCGCGTGCCCGTCGACGTGGACGTCGCCGCGATCTTCGACCCGTTCGGCAACGCCGTGCACACCGCGCTGTCGTTCCCGCTGGTCGGCGAGGACGTGCTGATCACCGGCGCCGGTCCGATCGGCCTGATGGCCGCGGCCGTGGCCAAGCACGCGGGCGCCCGGCACGTCGTCGTGACCGACGTCAGCGAGGAGCGGCTCGCTCTGGCCCGCAAGGTCGGCGCGACGGTCGCGCTCAACGTCGCGCACAGCTCCATCGAGGACGTGCAGCGCGAACTCGGCCTGCGCGAGGGTTTCGACGTCGGCCTGGAGATGTCCGGCAATCCCCAGGCGATGCGCGACATGCTCGCCAACCTCACGCACGGCGGCAAGATCGCGATGCTCGGCCTGCCGTCGCAGGAGTTCGCCGTCGACTGGGCCAGGATCGTGACGTCGATGATCACGATCAAGGGCATCTACGGCCGGGAGATGTTCGAAACCTGGTACGCGATGTCGGTGCTGCTGGAAGGAGGGCTCGACCTCGCCCCGGTGATCACCGGCCGCTACAGCCATCTCGACTTCGAGGCGGCCTTCGACGACGCGGCGAGCGGCCGCGGCGGCAAGGTCATCCTCGACTGGGCCGCCTGACAACCCGTAAATCCGAGACCTGCCAAGGGAATCCAGCATGTTCGACTCCGTCCGCGAGGACCTCAAGGCCACCCTCGACGAGATCACCGCCGCGGGCCTGCACAAGCCCGAGCGGGTCATCGGCACGCCGCAGTCGGCGACCGTCGACGTCACCGCGGGCGGCCGTCCCGGCGCGGTGCTGAACTTCTGCGCCAACAACTACCTCGGCCTCGCCGATCACCCCGACGTCATCGCCGCCGGCCACGCGGCGCTCGACCGCTGGGGCTACGGCATGGCGTCCGTGCGGTTCATCTGCGGCACCCAGGAAGTCCACAAGGAACTGGAAAACCGGCTTTCGGCGTTCCTCGGCCAGGAGGACACGATCCTCTACTCGTCGTGTTTCGACGCCAACGGCGGTGTCTTCGAGACGCTGCTCGGCGCCGAGGACGCGGTCATCTCCGACGCGCTGAACCACGCCTCCATCATCGACGGGATCCGGCTGTCCAAGGCCGCCCGGTACCGCTACGCCAACCGCGACATGAACGACCTCGAACAGCAGCTGAAGGAGGCGACGGCGGCCGGCGCGCGGCGCAAGCTCGTCGTCACCGACGGCGTGTTCTCGATGGACGGCTACGTCGCGCCGCTGCGGGAGATCTGCGACCTCGCCGAGCGGTACGACGCCATGGTCATGGTCGACGACTCGCACGCCGTCGGCTTCGTCGGCCCCGGCGGGCGCGGCACGCCCGAGCTGCACGGCGTCATGGACCGCGTCGACATCATCACCGGCACGCTCGGCAAGGCGCTCGGCGGCGCGTCGGGCGGTTACGTCGCCGCGCGGGCCGAGATCGTCGCGCTGCTGCGTCAGCGTTCGCGCCCGTACCTGTTCTCGAACAGCCTCGCCCCGGTGATCGCGTCGGCCTCGCTCACCGTGCTCGACCTGCTGGAATCGGCGGGCGACCTGCGTGAGCGCCTCACCGCGAACACCCAGCGGTTCCGCACCCGCATGGCCGAGGAGGGCTTCGACATCCTGCCCGGCGATCACGCGATCGTGCCGGTCATGATCGGCGATGCGGGCGAGGCGGGCAGGCTCGCCGAGCTGCTGCTGGAGCGCGGCGTCTACGTCATCGGCTTCTCCTACCCCGTGGTCCCGCAGGGCAAGGCCCGGATCCGCGTGCAGCTGTCCGCGGCGCACTCGGCCGAGGACATCGACCGCGCGATCGCCGCGTTCGTCGAGGCCAGGAAGGCACTGGCAGGATGACGGGGTGATCGAAGCCCGACGGTTGCAGGCGCTGCAGGCCGTGGCGGACCACCACACGGTGACCGCCGCGGCGGCGGCCCTGTACCTGACCCCGTCCGCCGTGTCCCAGCAGATCGCCGCGCTGGAACAGGAGACGGGGCACAAGGTCCTGGAGCGCGACAAGCGCGGTATGCGGCTCACCCCGGTCGGGGAGATCCTGCTCCGCCACGCGCACGTCGTGCTGGCCGAGCTGGAGCGCGCCAAGGCCGAGGTCGCCGCGTACACCTCCGGTGACGCCGGCGAGGTCACCGTCGCCTCCTTCGCCACCGGGATCGCCGTCGTGCTCGCCCCGGCCATCACCGCGCTCGGCACGAGTTCGCCGGGCATCCGGATCCGGGTGCTGGACGCCGAAGGCGACGAAAGCCTGCCGATGGTGCTGGACGGACGCGCCGACATCGCCGTCGCCGTCGAGTACCGGGGCGCGCCCAGCGCCGACGACCGGCTGCAGCGGGTACCGCTCTACGCCGAGCCGTTCGACGCCGTGCTCCCCCGGCGGCACCGGTTCGCCGAGGCGGAAACCGTCCCGGTCGCGGCGCTCGCGGAGGATCCGTGGATCGGCCCGTATCCCGGGAACCCCTGTCACGACGTGATGGTCCTCGCCTGCGAGTACGCCGGGTTCGAACCCCGGCTGCAGCATTCCTCCGACGACTTCCGGGCCGTGGTCACGCTCGCCGCGGCCGGGGCCGGGGTGGCGCTCGTGCCCCGCTCCGCGTTGCGCGACATGGATCTCTCCCAGGTGGCGGTCCGGCCGGTCGACGACGTCGTCGCGACCCGCCGGGTGTTCGCCGCCGTGCGCTGCGGCACCGAGGACCACCCGCTGCTGCGGCCCGTCCTCGACGCCCTGCACGCCGCGGCCACCGCCCCCGCCGCCGTCGGCTGACCGGTCCGTGAAGGCCTCCTTCACAGCGCTCAGCTCCGTGAAGGCCTCCATCACAGCGCTCAGGGTAGGGAAGGGGGCCTTCACGGACAGCCGCCGGGGATATCGCGTTCCCTTGACTGTCGTCAGGATTGGGCGATACTGAGCTGGCCTCGACGGCGTCCGGGAAGGGACTCCTGATGCAGCTCTCGCCGACCGCGCACGTGGACACCTTCTGCCGGGATCACCTTCCGCCCGCCGATCAGTGGCCCGAGTTCCCGTCGCTGTCCGAACTCGGTTACCCCGGCCGGCTCAACTGCGCGAGCGTGCTGCTGGACGAGCCGATCGCCCGGTACGGCGGCGACCGGACCTGCCTGCGTACGCCGGAGGAACACTGGACCTACGACGAACTGCGTGCCACCGCGAACCGGATCGCCCGCGTGCTGACCGAGGATCTCGGTGTCGTCGCGGGCAATCGCGTACTGCTGCGCGGGCCGAACAACGCGTGGCTCGTCGCCGCGTGGCTGGGCGTCCTCAAGGCGGGCGCGGTCGCCGTGACCACCATGCCGCTGCTGCGGGCGGGCGAGCTGCGGAAGATCCGCGACATCGGCGAGGTCGGTTTCGCCTTGTGCGATCATCGTTTTCTCGACGATCTCCAAGTCCCCGGACTGCGCGTGCTGCCGTTCGGCGGCGACACCGATGACGACCTCACAAGGCGCTGCGCGGAAAAGCCGCCCGGCTTCGCCGACGTCCCCACCGCGGCGGACGACGTCGCCTTGCTGGCCTTCACTTCGGGCACGACCGGGCGTCCAAAAGCGACACTCCACTTCCATCGCGACGTCCTCGCCATCGCCGACACGTTCTCGCGGCACGTGCTGCGCCCGGACGCGGACGACCTGTTCACCGGCACGCCACCGCTGGCGTTCACCTTCGGGCTCGGCGCGCTGGTGATCTTCCCGCTGCGCGCCGGAGCCGCGAGCCTGCTGCTGGAGAAGGCGACCCCCGAACAGCTCGCCGGGCACATCGCGGAACACCACGCCACCATCTGCTTCACCGCGCCCACCGCGTACAAGGCGATGCTGGCCACCGGCGCGGCAGCACGACTGCGATCGTTGCGACGCTGCGTTTCGGCGGGCGAACACCTTCCCGAGGCGATCTGGAAACGCTTCCACGCGGAGACCGGCGTCAAGCTCATCGACGGCATCGGCGCCACCGAACTGCTGCACATCTTCATCTCCGCGGCCGACGACGACATCCGGCCGGGCGCCACCGGAAAGCCCGTCCCCGGCTACCGCGCCGCGGTGCTCGACGACGCGGGAAACCCCGTGCCCGACGGTGAAATCGGCCGTCTCGCCGTCCAGGGCCCGACCGGCTGCCGCTATCTGGACGACCCGCGACAGGCCGAGTACGTCCGCGACGGCTGGAATCTCACCGGCGACACGTACCTCCGCGACACCGACGGCTACTTCTGGTACCAGGCCCGCTCCGACGACATGATCGTGTCGGCCGGATACAACATCGCCGGCCCCGAAGTCGAAGAAGCCCTCCTCGCGCATCCGGACGTCGACGAATGCGGCGTCGTGGGCGCTCCCGATCCCGACCGGGGCCGGATCGTCTGCGCCTTCGTCGTCCTCGGCCCCGGCAGGCAGCCCGGCGAGGCCGCGGTGCGGGAGCTCCAGGACTTCGTCAAGCAGCGGATCGCGCCGTACAAGTACCCGCGCCGGATACGGTTCCTGAAAGCGCTTCCCCGGACCAGCACAGGAAAGCTCGAACGCCATCGGCTGCGTGAGGACGCGGCGTTGCCCGGGTAATCACCGAAACTTGTCCGTTTGTCACCGAAAGATCGGACGAATGCCTCTGTGCGGCAGCCGGTTCGCACGCCAAGATCGTCCGCATGAGACTGAGATCGGCGACCAGACACACCCTTGTCATCGGGCTGCTGGCCCTGCTCGGCACCACCGTGCCCGCAGCCACGGCCACCGCGGATCCCGTTGCCGCACCGAATTCCTCGGTGGACGCCACCGCCCGGCCCCGCGGCGGCTGGGAACCGGTCGGCCCGAACAGCATCGGCGGGATGCTGGGCGTGTCCGCGTCACCGGACAAGATCGCCATGATGGAACCCGCCCCGCCCATGCTGTGGTTGTCGGATGACCGCGGCGCCTCCTGGAGCGTCCGCCGCGAACTCCCGCAGGACACCGTGATCCAGGCCTTCGTCACCAACCCGGCCGACGAGAACCGGATGCTGGCCATCGGGAACAAGCAGGAGGGCAGGCCGGACCAGTGGCGCGGCAAGCTGCTGTCCACCACCGACCGCGGCCGGACCTGGCAGGTGCTCCAGGAGTGGTGGCCCGAGGGCGCGTTCCAGCTCACCGCCGACCCGGCCGGCCGCACGATCGCGGTGCTGCAGATGAACGGCGTGAGCATCAGCACCGACGCCGGCGCGACCTGGCGCGTAGTGCCCAGGACCTGGCCACGCGACGGGATCGCCGCGCCGGTGGGCGATCAGCGGATGACCGTGGTGGGCGACGATCTCTACTTCACCACCGTCCATCCGGAGTACTCGCTGTGGGCCATTCGCGGCTACGCCGGAGCGAACCCGAAGGCCGAGCGGGTCTACCAGGCGGAAACCGACGTCAACCAGGTCGCGTCCGACGGACGGCAGATCGTGGTCACCGTCGGCACCGAACTGCGGGGTTCGAACGACGGCGGCAAGACCTGGACGGTGCTGCGCCGCGACCCGACCGGACAGCGTTTGCGCGAGCCGCGGTTCGTCAACGGCAGGCTCTACACCGCCACCTACCAGGACCTCGACGTCAGCACCGATGCCGGCAAGACGTGGACTCGCAAGCCGGTGCCCTCGCCCGGCGAGGGCGTGACCGACATCGCCGATCTCCCCGCCGGGAAGGGAAAACCGGCGACCACGCTGATTTCCGCGCTGTACCGGGGTGTCTACACCGACAAGGGCAAGGCGGGCTACGAGCAGATCGGCGTGCCCGGCGAGTCGATGCGCCAGCTGGTGACGACCGGGAGCTTCTGGCAGCCGCAGAGCCTGGTCGCGGCCGGGATGCAGGAGATCTACAACACCCAGCTGCCGCAGGGCAGGATCACCCCGTCGACCCGGGTCTGGCAGTCGCACCCCGGCGACCGGCTGCACGAGAACGCCTACCTCTCGGTGTCCCCGCGCCGCCCGGACGTCGTCTGGCAGGTCACCAAGAACGGGTTCAACACCGACGTGCTGCGCAGCGGTGACGGCGGCCGGAACTGGCAGCTGGTCAGCCAGGGACACGAGGGCTCCGCGCAGGCGTTCCTGGTGAATCCGGCGGATCCGGACCGGCTGCTGATTTCGGCGTTCTCCATGTACGGGTACGTCACCTATCGCAGCGATGACGCCGGGAAGCACTGGGAACGGACCGACGCTCCCGGCTTCCTCGCGCTGGCCGGGGACCCGAGGAACCCGAACCGCGTCTGGGGCGGCGGCATGAGCGGCCTGTCCCGGTCCGACGACGGCGGCAAGACGTGGACGCAGGTGTCGGAGGAACCGGTCAGCGCCATCGCGGTGAGCGGCTGGGGCGAGGGCCGCATCGTCGTGGGCGGCGCCGGCCTGCGGCTCAGCACCGACAACGGCCGCACCTTCCGGCAGGTGCACGAAGGCGGGAACCCGCGGGAATTCACCCGGATCGTGGCGCATCCGTTCGATCCGCGCGTGTGGTTCGCGGGCAAGGCGGGTGACGACGGCGTCGGTGTGCTGCGCAGCACCGACTTCGGCCGCACCTGGTCGCCGCTGCCCGGTGCGATGCCCGATTCCCGGGTGCTTTCGCTGACGCTCAGCGCGGACGGCGGCAAGCTGTTCGCCGGGACGTCGCAGTCCGGCGCGTACCGCCTGACGCTCTACTGATGGATCAGCCGTACGCCGCGAGCAATCCCGCTCGCGGCGTACGGCTGTGAGTACCATCCGAAACCGTGGAAGATCCAGCCACCGCCGCGGCCCGGCTCACCGGGCAGCCGGTCACCCGGACGCGTCGCGTGTCCGGCTCGCTGACCGAAGCCGTGCTCGAGGGCGGGGACGTCGTGATGGTCAAGCGCGGTCACGGCCCCAATGCCGTCGCGGCCGAAGCCGCCGGACTGCGCTGGCTAGCCGAGCCCGGCACCGTGCCCGTCCCCCGGGTCCGGGGCGATGACGACGAGTGGCTGGTCCTCGACCGCGTCGAAACCGGACGCCCCAGCCTGGCGGCCGCGGAAGCTCTGGGTCGTGGACTGGCCGCACTGCACGCCGCGGGCGCGCCCGCCTTCGGCGCCGCACCGCCCGGCGGACCCGCCGAGGCGTGGATCGGTCTCGCCCCGATGTCCACCACGACCGGAACCGACTGGCCCACCTGGTATGCCGAACAGCGCGTGCTGCCCTACGTTCGCCGCGCCGTCGATGACGGAACCCTCGACCGCGCGGAAGCCGCTGTCATCGAACAGGCCTGCGAGCGCCTCCCGACGTCGGCCGAACCACCCGCCCGGCTGCACGGCGACCTGTGGAACGGCAACGTCCTCTGGGCCCCGGACGGCGCCTGGCTGATCGATCCCGCCGCGCACGGTGGCCACCGGGAAACCGATCTGGCCATGCTCCACCTGTTCGGCTGCCCGCAGCTGGACCGGCTGCTCGACGCCTATCAGGAGGTCACCCCGCTCGCCGAGGGCTGGGCCGGCCGGATCGGCGCGCACCAGCTGTTCCCGCTACTGGTCCACACCGTCCTTTTCGGACGGTCCTATGCCGGGCAGGCGGTCGCGGCGGCGCGGGCGATCCGCTGACCGACCCGCAGCGCCGCGGGATCATCGGGTTATCCCCCGGCAAAATCCGAAGTGGACAACGCCATTTTCGCACTGGCGACAGGCCGTTGACCGCCCCGGGAGACTACGTTGTCCCGTCGCACAGGTCAACGAAGAATGCGTCTTCTTGGCAGGCGCATTGCCTCAAGGGGCACTGTGCTATGCGCTCGCTGGACCACGCGGAACTGCGATAGGTAGCGTCCCGGCTACCGTCAGGCCTTGTCACCACCGAACTTCTCGTCTCCCCGCGAATAGACGGCGAAGTTTCTCGAGCTCCCGGAGAACCACATGAGTCTCGTCGCCGGCGATTCCCCCGCGCGGAACCTCGATGGTTCGAGAGACATTCCGCTGCTCAGCTACCCGCTCCACGTGTCCGGTCAGGACACCGACGGTGCCGGCTGGGTCTACACGGTCAGCTCACGTTCGCTGCTGCACGACGCCTTCACCAGTATCAGTCTCAAAAGGACACTGGAACAGGACGCCGATTCGGCCGCGGCGCGGCATCCCTACGTCGTCGGCCGCTGCGCGGTCGCGGGTGACGAGGACGTCGAGCGGGCGCTGGAGGCGGCGGCCACGGCGGCACCCGAGTGGGCACGGGTGCCGCTGGAGCGCCGGATGGAACTGGGCGCGGCCTTCCGGAAGAAGCTGCTGGAGCACGAGGACGAGTTCCTCCGGTTGCTGGTCGCGGAGGCCCATCCGATCGCACTCGCCCGCTGGGAACTGAGCTGTTTGCTCCAGGTGTACAGCGAGGAAAGCTGTTCGTGGTACCAGCGCAACATGTACGCCGAGTTCGGCCACGACGGACGCGGCCTCATCGTGCGGCGCAGGCCGGACGGCGTCGTCTGTCTCAATCCGCCTCAGAACGCGCCGGCACCGAGCGCCGCGCTGGCCATGCTGATGGTGATGGCGGGCAACGCGGTGGTGGTCCGCGCACCCCGGAGTATCGCGTTGAGCACCATGTACGTGCTGCGGGAGCTGGCGGTTCCGTTGCTCGGCGAACTGGGCGCGCCGCCGGGCACGCTCAACCTGCTCTGCGGCAACCCCGGCCGGATGCTCCGGCAGTGGGTGGACAGCCCGCTGGTGAACGACATCTTCTACATCGGGGGCGTCGAGGAGGGGCTGAAGCTCGAACAGGAATGCGTCGCCAAGGGCAAGAAGCCGGTCCTGGAGCTGGCCGGGAACGACGGCCTGGTGGTGTGGGCGGACGCGAACCTGGAGCACGCGGCCGAGGCCATCGCCGAATGTTTCTACGGCTCGGGCCAGCTCTGCATGGTGCCCAACTACGTGGTCGCGCACCCGGCGATCGCCGACGAGCTGATCGAACTGGTCGCCCGGCAGGCCGCCAGGATCAGGCCCGGCGACCCCGACGACGAGGACGTGCTGCTTTCCCCGGTACGCCGCACCGAACGCTTCTTCGAGCTCCTCGACCAGACGACGAAGCTGGGTGCCCGCCTGGTGTGCGGAGGAAAACGGATCGAAGCGGACGGCACCGTGTCCGACACCGGCGTCTTCCTGCAACCCACCGTGGTCCGCGTGGCCGGGCTCGCCCGCGCGCGTGAGCACGACGTGGTGCGCGAAGAGACGTTCTTCCCGCTGCTGCCCATCGTCGTCCCCGAACCGGATCCCGGCGACGCCCTGCTGGACAGCGTGCTGGAGTTCGTCAACGCCAACAAGTACGGGCTGCGCAACTCCTTGTGGACGCGCTCCCAGGACGTGGTCGACGCGTTCGTCGACGGAGTCGGCAACGGCGGGCTGCTCAAGGTGAACGACTCCCACATCGGCTTCCTGCCCTACCTGCCCAGCCACGGCGGCACCGGGCTCACCGGCGGAGCGTTCGGCGAGGCCAACTATCCGATGTTCCGGACGTCGCATCTGCAGGGCGTGGCCATCGCCCAGGACGTCAGCCCGCAGCGCGAAATCCTCGGCAGGCTCCTCGGCGGAGGTGACAACCGGAAATGCGACAGGTCGCACTGAACATCGTCTTCGGCGAAGCACGGATCGACGAGGTTTTCGACGCCGTGCTCCGCTGGGAGCTGCCCGCTCCCGAAACCGGGTCGAGCTGGGAATGGGACGGCGAGACGTCGAACGCCGCGCCGGTGGTCACCTCGGGCGTCCGGCCGCGCTGGCTCGACTTCCGCACCGGAAAGCTGCGCTGGAACGAAGAGATTCGTTCCCACCGCGAGGACCAGGAGATCCGCTTCGCGTTGACGGACGGCGACTTCGCGGAGTTCGCCGGACGCTGGGCGTTCCGCGCCGCAGGCGACGACGTGGCCGTCCGGTTCGAGGTCGGCTTCGACTTCGGCATTCCCAGTATGGAGTCCATTTTGGACCCCATCGCCGAGGCGGCGATCACGGCCACCATCTCGCGCGCGGTGCGTGGAATGGCACCACCGGGACGCGTCGAGGACGACGCTCTGGAACGGTCCCGGCGATGACCGGGCGGACGGGCGTACTCGCCGGCATCGGGGCGTGGCTGCCGCCGGACCTGGTGACCAACGCCGACCTCGCGGACCGGCTGGACACCTCGGACGAGTGGATCCGCCGCCGCACCGGGATCCGGCAGCGGCACGCCGTGCCTGCCGGGATGGCGGCCTCCGATCTGGCCGTCGAAGCGTGTTCCCGGGCGTTGAAGTCCGCCGAGGTGTCGCAAGTGGACGCTGTCGTGCTCACCACGTCCACACCGGACCGGCCGCTGCCCGCCACCGCCCCGGCCGTGGCGGCCCGGCTCGGTCTCGGCACCGTCCCCGCCTTCGACGTTTCGGCGGTGTGCAGCGGATTCCTCTATGGACTCGCCGTCGCGTCCGGCCTCGTCGCGGCGGGCACCGCCGACCGCGTCCTGCTGGTCGCCACCGAGGTGTACAGCTCGATCGTCGACCCGCTCGACCGCTCGACGGCCGTCATCTTCGGCGACGGCGCCGCGGCCGCCGTACTGCGGGCGGGCTCCGCCGACGAGCCGGGAGCGCTGGGGCCCGTGGTGCTGGGCAGCGACGGCGAATTCGGCGACCTGATCCGGATTCCCGCGGGCGGGTCCCGGCAACGCGTCCCCCTGGAACCCGGCGACGAGTACTTCCGGATGGCGGGCAGCGAGGTGTTCCGGCACGCCGTGAACCGCATGTCCGAGGCGTGCCGGCAGGCCGTCACCGCGGCGGGCTGGCAGCTGGCGGACGTCGAGCGGCTGGCCGCGCATCAGGCCAACGCCCGCATTCTCGGCGCGCTCGGTGACGAACTCGGCCTGCCGCCCGGCCACGTGCTGTCCAATATCGACACCGTCGGCAACACCGGCTCCGCCTCGGTCCCGCTGCTGCTCACGCAGGCGGCCGCGGACGGCCGCGTGGAACCCGGTCAGCGTGTACTGCTCACCGCTTTCGGCGGCGGTCTGGCCTGGGGTGCGACGACCCTGACCTGGCCCGCGGTCCCGGCTCTGGGCCCGTCCGAACACCCGAGTCGAAGGGATTGATCGGTATGTTCGAGATATTGCAGGAGATCCTGGTCGGCAAGCTGAAGGTCCCGGCGGCGGAAATCAGCTCCGGCGCGAGCCCGGCGGACGTCGATCTCGACTCGCTGGCGATCGTCGAGCTGTCCATGGTGCTGGAGAAGGAGCTCGGCATCGCGATCAGCGAAGACGAGATCACGAAGGCGGCCACGCTCGGCGACATCGCCCGGCTGATGGAGCAGCGGAACGCGAAGGTCTGATGGGCACCGAGGTGGCGGTCACCGGCCTGGGGCTGGTGACCCCGGCCGGTATCGGCGTCCCGGCGAACTGGGCGGCGGTCCGCGCGGGAAAGCCGGCCGCCGCTTGGGACGCGGCAGTGTCCCGGATTTCCTGCCGGGTACCCGGTTTCGACACCGAGGAGCTGCTGGGAGCGCGGCGTGCGCTCCGCCTGGACCCGTTCGTCCAGTTCGCGCTCGTGGCGGCGTCGGAGGCGATCGCGGACGCCCGGCTGGACCCGGAAACCTGGGACGGCGCCCGCGTGGGCGTCGTGCTCGGCTGCGCCGACGGCGGTCCGGGCACCACCGAAGCACAGCATCGGGTGTTCCTGGACGAAGGCGCGCACCGGGTTTCCCCCTTGCTGTTGCCGATGCGATTGCCCAACATGCTCGCCGGGCAGATGGCGATGCAGTTCGGCGCGAAAGGGCCGAACCTGGTCGTGGCCACCGCGTGCGCCTCCGGTGCCACGGCGGTGGGCATGGCGTGCGATCTGCTCGCGCTCGACCGCTGCGACGTCGTGCTGGCCGGGGGCAGCGAAGCGATGCTGACGCCGCTGACGCTGGCCGGGTTCGCCAGGATGGGCGCGTTGTCCGAGCGGTTCGGCGAACCACACCGGGCCTCCCGGCCCTTCGACGCGGACCGCGACGGATTCGTGGCAGGCGAAGGTGCCGGTGTGCTCGTGCTGGAGCGGTCCGCGGACGCGCGCGCCAGGGGCGTCACCGCGCACGCCCGCGTCGTCGGCCACGGGGCGAGCGCCGACGCCCACCACATCACCAAGCCGGAACCGCACGGCCTCGGCGGCGAGGCCGCGATCCTGGCCGCGCTGGCCGACGCCGGTGTCGGCCCACGCGAGGTGTCCCACGTCAACGCCCACGGAACGTCCACTCCGGCCAACGATCGCACCGAAGCGGCCTTGCTTGCCCGGCTCCTGCCGCACCGGCCTCTGGTCACTTCCACGAAGGGCGTGACCGGTCACCTGCTCGGCGCCGCCGGCGCGGTGGAGGCCGTCTATACGGTGCTCACCGCCGAACACGGCATTATTCCCCCGACGGCGAACCTGGAGAAACTGGATCCGGAGATCGACATCGACGTGGCCACCACGGCGACGTCCGCCAGGATCGCCTTGGCGCTCAGCAACTCCTTCGGTTTCGGCGGGCAGAACGCGGTCCTGGCGATCGCCCGCGCCTAGGAATCACGGCAGTCCGGCGCGCTGGACCGAGGTGCCGATCACCTCGTCGGCAACCCACCGCGCGACGCCGGCAGGGTAGGGAGCCGGCAACCCGAGAACGACGTGGCCGAAGCCCGCGTCGACCGCTTCGCCGATCGCGTCCCGGGTGGCGCCGGGCCGGTCGTACGACACGGGCAGGTGAATCGAGCGGGTGATCGAGGCGGGATCCCGGCCGATTTCGGTGCAGTAGCGGTCGAGCAGCGCGCTGCGCTGGACGACGTCTTCGAGGTCGCCGCCGGGAATGTTCCACAGATCGGCGTGCTCGGCGACCACACGTAACGTCGAGGCCGCGCGGCCGCCGATCATGATCGGCGGATGCGGGCGCTGGACGGGCTTGGGATTGCCGAACGCCCTGGCGAGGCGGACGTGGTCGCCGTCGAAGTCGAACGGTTCCGCCTCCGTCCACAAGCGACGGATGACCGCGCACGCTTCGGCCAGCGCGGCCACGGCGTGCGCGGCGTCGTGGTAGGGCAGGCCGTGTGCGTCGTACTCGCGGCGGGCCAGCGGATGACCGGGCCGTGAGCCCGCGCCGATGCCGAAGTCGAGCCGTCCGCCGGAGACGATGTCGACGGTCGTGGCGATCTTGGCCAGCATCGCGGGCGGCCGGAACCGGTTGCTGGTCACCAGAATCCCGAGCCGCAACCGCTCGGTCCGCGCCGCGAGGGCCGAAAGCAGTGTCCAGCCCTCGAAAATCGGCCCCGCCGGGTCACCGCCGATGGGCATGAGGTGATCGAACAGCCACGCGTGCTCGATCTCCGGGATCGCGTCGGCCTCGCGCCAGACCCGCAGGAGGTCGTCGTAGCCGACCTGCATGGGCGCGGTCATGATCCCGAAACGGGGAGGGGGCATGGGAGTTCCTTCCGGGGAACGGAGCGGGCCTGGCATCATGACCAAGCGGAACAGTGCTCCGCTAACTATACGGAGCACTGTTCCGCTTATCAACCACGGCCATGGAAGGAACGCGGTGAAGGACGACGATCCAGGCGCGACCCGGTCCAAGCGCGCGGACGCCCGGCGCAACGAGAAGGCGTTGCTCGACGCGGCCGCCGCGGTTTTCGTGGCATCGGGCGTGGACGCGCCGGTACGCGACATCGCGGCCAAGGCCGGCGTCGGGATGGGCACGATCTACCGGCACTTCCCGACGCGAGCGGATCTCATCATCGCCGTCTACCGGCATCAGGTCGAGACCCTCGCCGAGGCAGGCCCGGCCCTGCTGGCGAGCAGCGCGACACCGTATGCGGCGCTGGCGAAATGGCTCGACCGCTTCGTCGATTTCCTGGTCACCAAGCACGGGCTCGCGGCCGTGCTGCAGTCCGACGCCGCGGGCTTCGACTCGCTGCACGCCTACTTCATCGACCGTCTCGAACCGGTGGGCGCCCAGTTGCTCGACGCCGCGGCCGAATCCGGCGAAATCCGCTCCGGGGTGCAGGCCTACGAACTCATGCGCGGCGTGGGAAAACTCTGCATCGGCGCGGACAACGATCCCCGCTACGACGCGCGGCGGCTGGTCGAACTCCTGATCGCGGGGCTACGCCAGGCTCACTGACTTCGTCACGTTCCCGGCGCCGTGGCCCGATTCCCGGAAGGCCCGCAGGGCAGCCGGAGCGATGGGGTGCCCGGTCAGATGCGGGTCGGCGCCGCGGAAACCGTGTGCGCGCAGCACGTCGTAATGGCGGCGGGAGGTTTCCCGGGTGGGCAGGCCGATCGTCGTCGGCAGGTCCCAGGCCGTGACGAACAGGCCCGCGCTGAGACAGCCCATGACCTCGTGCGGGTTGGCGCGCAGGGCGATCAGCTCCTCGCGGTCCATCAGCGGGACGAGGCTGTCGTCCGGCAGAAAGCGGTGCTCCGTCATGGCCGAGGGAGTGTGGAGTTCGCCCGCTTCGGTGGCGATGATGTCGGCCGACGTGGTCATCCGGGCGACGGCCGCGTCGATGTCGAACGATCGCGGCCACGAATCGTCCAAGATCACCGTGCCGGGGCGGACCCGCGAAAGGTCGAAAGCGTTCCCGGTCGAGGTGGCGCCGATGAGGAAGGTCGCGTCGTACACGGCTTGCGGCGCGGTGCCGTTTTCGGCGGTGGCGACGACGAGTTCACCGCGGTAACCGGCCTCGACGACTTCGGCCGCGGCCCGCTCCCCCACGATCGGCGACCGGTCGTAGAGCACGAGCCGGGCCGGATGCGGCAGGACGTCGAGCATGAGCAGCAGTGCGGAGCGCCCGATCGAGCCGAGGCCGACGGCGGCCACCTCCTCCCGCGCCGTCGTCCGTCCGGTCGCGTCGAGGAGCCGCTCCATGTTGAGCACCACCGCGGCCACGGTGGCTCCGTGCCCGGTGGTCACCCGCGGCAGGCCTCGCGCCGGCGCGAGGTCCCGCCCGAAGTCCAATGCGGAGGCCAGCAGCCCGGTCAGGGTCACCGCGCGGGCGCCGAGATCCCCCGCCGTCTCGATGGCGCTGGTGCTCATGGCGACCAGGTCGGCCTTCGGGCTGGTGTACAGATCACCGGCCTCGATCGGCAGAGCCAGCAGCCCGATCGTGCCGTCGGCGGTCTCGACCACGTGGGTGAGCACGGGCTCGCCACGATGCCAGTCCTGATAGCGGACGCGTTCGTCCGCGTCGAAGGTGGGCAGGTACGACAGCGCGGCGGCGTCGAGGCGGGGCAGCGCACCGGCCCGGATCAGCTCGGGCAGCGGACGTGCGTGGTCTCGCGCGAAGGGGCGCGGGCCGCGGGTACCCGAGGTGAGGGGACGGTGTTTTGGCTTCCCGGCGATGTTCTGGCCCAGCGCGTCGGCCAGTTCGAGAATCGTGCTGTGCCGCCACAACTCCGCCGGCTCGACCAGGACGTCCAGCTCGTGGCGCAGGTGAGCCACCAGCTGGAGGATGACCAGCGAGTCGGCACCGAGGTCGGTGAGGTCATCGCCGACCCCGACCCCGCCGGTGCCGAGAACGGACTCCCAGACGCCGACGAGTTGTTTCTGCAAGGGCGTGCGCGGCGGGAGATACGGGACGTCGCCGGCGCGGGCGTACCACGGGGCCGGAAGCGCCGCGCGATCCAGCTTTCCGCTGGCCGTCACCGGCAGTTCGAGCATCGGCACGACGACGCGGGGCACCGCGTACGGCGGTAGTTCGAGCGCGGCGTGCTCACGGATACCGGCCGGTGTGACGGACGCGCCGTCGGCGGCGACGACGTAGGCGACCAGGCGGCGGACGCCGCTCGGGGACGTGCTCGTGGCGGCGGCGACCTGGAAGACACCCGGATGCCGCCCGACGACCGCTTCCACCTCGCCCAGTTCGACCCGGAAGCCGTTGATCTTGACCTGGTGATCCAGCCTGCCGAAGTATTCGAGTTCCCCGTCGGACCGCTGCCGGACCTGATCCCCGGTGTGATAGCGGCGGCCGGCGGGCAGGTCGCCGAGGGTGAAACGTCGCGCGGTCAGCTCGGGCTGATTGCGGTAGCCGTGCGCCAGGCTATCCCCACCCACCAGCAGCTCGCCCTGTTCACCGGGGGCGACGGGCCGGCCGTCCGCGTCCGCGACGGTCACCGTGACGTGTGGCAAAGGCTTGCCGATCGGCGGCAGCTCCGGCCATTCCGCGGCGGGCGGCACCAAGCGGAAGGACGTCACGATGTGCGTCTCGGTCGGTCCGTAGTGGTTTTCCAGCACGCAACCGGTGCGCTCGAAGAACTCGCGGATCACCGGAGTCACCACCAGCTGCTCGCCCGCCGCGATGACCTCGCGCAGCGCCAGTCCCGCCCCGGGCGCGGACCGGGCCGCGGCGGCAAGATGCTGCAGCGCGACCGGTGGCAGGAACAGGCGCTCTATGCGGGCCTCGCACAGGAAGCGCAGCAGCGCGGCGCCGTCGTCGCGCACGTGCTCCGGCGCGATGACCAGGGTGCCCCGCAGGTCCCAGGTGGAAAAGATCTCCTGGAAGCTGACGTCGAAGCCGAGCGGCGCGAACTGGCAGGTCCTCGGCCGGTCTGCCCAGCGTTGTTCCCGTTGCCAGGACAGCAGTCCAGAAAGCGCTTTCCTTGCCATCTCGACGCCTTTCGGCGCTCCCGTCGAGCCGGAGGTGTAGATGATGTAGGCGAGTTCGTCCTCTTTGGACTCGCGGACGGGAAGGCCGACTTCGCAGGATCCCACAGGAGGTTCGTCCACGAGCGAGTCCAGCTCGATGATCATCGGGTGCCCCGCCACGAGCGTCCGCAGACGCCCGGTGGTGACGACGGCCGGCGCACCGGCGTCCTCGAGCATGTGCCGCAGGCGCTGCTCGGGATAACGGGGATCGAGCGGCAGGTACGCCGCGCCGGCACGCAGGACGGCGAGCGTGGCGACGGCGACCGCCGCGGAACGCGGGAGGAGAATCCCGATGATCGTGCCAGGACCGAGTCCGGCGCGCCGCAGCGTCGTCGCCAGCGCGTCGGCTTGTGCGACCAGTTCGGTGTAACTGAGCTTCAGTTCACCGTCCTCCACGGCGATGAGCCGGCCTTCCGAGTCCGGCAGCGGCTGGTCCAGCAGGCCGGGCACGAGCCCGGCGGCTGTGGTCGGAGAGGCGGGTGTCAGGAGTGGCACGCGATCGGCCTGGGTGTCCATCGAGGAGCCTCCAGATGCGTTGTGGAGTGGGGAATTCTCGCCTCGAGAGCGCGTTCAGCTTGGCAGCGGAGGTTCACCGGCTGCGATGTTCTTGGGGAATTCGCGCAGAAAAACGAACCGAACAGGCACCCTTGGACGACCACCTCTTCACCGCGGCCTCGGATCGGCACGCCGGGGCCGCGACCACCACGACCAACGCGGGGACGAGGAGGAACAACAGCGCGGTACCGAGGCCCGACGTCGTCGCGATCCACGCGATGACGGGCGGGCTGATCACGGTGCCGAGGTAGGCGGCCGAGCTGACCTGGGCGACCGCGGCCGCGCTGTGCGGCATCCTGGCGGCCGCGCTGTAGACCTGGGGCACGATCCCCGCGCTGCCCGCTCCGGCCACCGCCCACCCGGCGATGCTCACCGGGAAGGCGGCCGCCGCGATCGCGAGACCGATGCCGCCCGCGACAACGACTCCGCTGACCCGGAGCAGCGCCACCGGCCCGACCCGGCGCGCGATCCGGTCCATGAGAAAACGTCCCGCGGTCGCGGTGATCGCGAAGGCGCCATAACCGGACGCGGCGAGGCCGGGTCCGATGTCGAACGTCTTGACCAGCCACACTCCCGACCAGTCGCCGACGGCTCCCTCGCACATCAAGGCGCTGAGTGCCAGCGCGGCGAGAACCCACACCCGCCGAGGGGTGGCACGGCGGACCCGCGACACCGGATTCCGAGGCTGGGTAAGGAATTCCGTCGGCGACCGATGCCGCACCAGCCCGCAGGCAGCGCCGAGCAGGAGCCCACCGCACCCCAGGACGGCGGCCAGCGGCACGCCTGCCTGCACCGCCGCACCGCCGAGCGCGGTCGCCGTCAGCGTCGCCAGGCTCCACGCACCGTGAAACGAGGACATCACCGGACGCCCATACGCGGCCTCGACTTCGCCCGCGTAGGCGTTCATGGCCAAATCCAGCAGACCGAGGCCCGCGCCCAGCGGGAGCACCGCGATCGCGAGTCCCACGGTCGTGCTCGCGACTCCGGGGAGAACCAGAGCGAGCCCGGCGAGCAACCCGCAAACCTGGCTGACGCGTGCCGGTGAAAAGCGGCGCAGCAGCACCGGCCCGGCAATCCGCACGGTGAGAACCGCGCTCGCGGCCAGCGTGAAAAGGGCGAGCCCGAGTGCGCCGTCGCCGAGGCCGAGCCCGGCTTTCACCGCGGGTATGGCCACGATCCACAACGCGGTGATGGCGCCGTGCACACAGAAATGGACGAAGACCACGCGCCGGGTCCGGCGCCACGAATCCGGCGGCGGTTTGGTCAGCACGCCGGCCGGATCCCGAGCAGCCCTTCCAGAACACGGGCGACACCGTCGTCGTCATTGCCCGGCGCCTGCCTGCCGACGGCCGCCAAAACGCGCGGATGCGCGTTTTGCATGGCGAAGGATATGCCCGCCCAGTTCAGCACCGGCAGGTCGTTGGGCATGTCACCGAAGGCGACGACCGAGTCCGCAGTGCGGCCCATCGCGGCGACCAGCTGGGCGACGGTCGTTCCTTTGTTCACCCCGGCGGCGTTGACCTCCACCACGCCGAGGCTGTTGCCCCAGGAGATCTCCGCCTTTCCGGCGAGTGCGACGTCCAGCGCACCCGCGATTTCCTCGCTCGGGAGCCGCGGATGCCAAGCGAGGATTTGCAACACTTCCGATTCACGGAGACCACCGACCGGAATACCCTCCTCGACGCTGGAGGTGAACGGGAAGCCTTCGACGAATCGTAATCCGCGGAGATCTTCCACCGCTAGAATGACCTCGGGAACCGCCCGCGCCAGCAAAGTGAGCACGGCGGGCAGCAGTTCGTTCGCGAAAGGCCGGGTGCGGCACACCTTTCGCGTGCCGTGGTCGTAGACGGCCGCGCCGTTGGCACACACGGTCCGACCGCGGTGACCGGTCAGCGCGCCCACTTGATCGAGGTCACGGAGGGCACGGCCGGTCGCGAAAACGACGTCGTGACCGAGCCCGGCGAGTGCGGACAGCACACGCACCGTGCGGGCCGACGCCGTGCCATCCGAACGCAACAGCGTGCCATCGATGTCCGTCAGGATGACGAGCCTGCCGTCCGGCACCTGGATATCGGCGAGATCCACCGCCGCACGCGGTGCGTTCGGGCGATCACTCCCGGGACCACCGACGGGGCCGACACCGCCGATAAGCTCCTTCGCCACTTGGATCGCGTGCGTTTGGAGCTGCTCGCACGAGACTGTCATCACGCGGGCTGAGCGGGGACGCTGGGGACCGGCTCCACGACGCGGATCGGATCTTTCCGCCCGGCCGCGTCGAGAGGTGCCTGCTCCGGCGGGTCGAAGTCCACCTCGACGATTTCGATTCCGCGCCGATCGAGTATCTGCCGAAACAGTTCGAGCGAGGACCGGAGCAGGCGGCGCACCCGGTCGAGATCCGTTCCCCGTGCCGAAAGGGTGACGGTCATGCGCACGTCCTTGCCGAAATGCCGGGCACGCGATTTCAGGTACACGCCGTCGTTCCCCTGCGCGTCGAATTCCTGTAACGCACTGTCCAAAACGGACTCTTCGCTCGTCGAAGTGACGACCCGCGCACCGCGAAGGTGACCCGCTCCCAGCCAGCGCTGGAAGACGTCGCCCGCCTGGTCCGCCACGATGTGCTTCAGCTCGCGAGGGACGCCGGGCAATGCCAGAATCCCGCCGCCTGCAACAGTCAGATGGATCGCGGGCGCTACCCCGGCCTCGTTGGGGATGGCCTCCGCGCCGTCGGGAAGGAGCGTCATCTTCGCTCGGGCGCGGTTGGTCTCCGCCGAAGGCAGCCGCTCCACGGCGCCGGCCTGGGCCAGTTGCTCGTAGCGTCGGCCGACGAGCCGGATCGCGGTCTCGTGCGGCAGCATCGGCACCCGCGCGTACGCGCTGATCGCCGCCGCCGTGCGGTCGTCGCGGGTCGAACCGAGACCACCGATGGTGACGACCAGGTTCGCGCCGAGCGCGAAGGACCGCGCCAGCGCGTCGATGATGCGTTCCTGATCGTCGGGCACCGTGCAGATCTGCAGGATCCGCCCGCCCCGGCCACTGATCTGGCGGCACAGCCAGCCGCTGTTGGTATCCGTCGTGCTGCCTTCCAGCACCTCGTTGCCGATGACGACAATCGCGGCGGACCCTGTCATTCTGCACTCCTCGCCTACCCGGGACGACCGGAACCTAGGGGCGGACCAGCACCTTGATCGCCGAACGATCGCCCATCGCCGCGTAGCCATCGGCGACCGAGCTCAAGGGAATGTCCATATCGAACAGTGGCGACGCGTCGAGCTGACCGGCCAGCACCGCGGGCAGCAGTTCGGGAACGTAGTTGCGCGTCGGCGCGACACCGGCCCGGAAGGTGATGTTGCGCCGGACCATGGTGTTCACGTCGACCCAGGTCGGCTGACCGGTGACGCCGACGAGGCAGACGCCGCCCCCGTCCTTCGCCACCCCCACCGCGGTGGCGAGCGACTGGTCGCTGCCGAAGGCGTCGATCACCGAGTCGACGCCGTCGCCGCCGGTGAGCTCCCTGACCTCGTCGATCGCGGCCTGGTCCCTGCTCACGACGATGTCGTCGACGCCGAATTTCCTGGCCATGGCAAGGCGGGGCGCGTGCGCCCCCATGAGGATGATCCGTTCCGCGCCGAGCCGGCGTGCCGCCAGCACACCGCACAGGCCCACCGCGCCGTCGCCGACGACCGCGACCGTCCGGCCGGGCCGCACATCCGTGGTCACGGCCGCGTGATGCCCCGCGGACAGCACGTCCGCCAGCGGCAGCAATCGGCTCTGCAGCGCGAAATCCGGGTGACCGGGCACCGCCACCAGGGTGCCGTCCGCATGGGGCACCCGGACCGCTTCGGCCTGGCAACCGTCGGCGCCGGCCTCGCCCCACAGCCCGCCATGCCGGCAGGACGTCGGCAATCCGTTGACACAGAACGAACATGTCCCGTCCGACCAGGCCAGCGGAGCCACGACGACGTCGCCAGGACACACCGTGCGGACGTCGCGGCCGACGTCGGTGACGACGCCGATGAATTCGTGCCCCATCCGCTGCGGGCCCCGGACCGGATCCACGCCGAGGTAACCACCCAGGTCCGTTCCGCAGACCGCGCTCAGCAGAACCTCGACGACGGCGTCCGTGGATTGTTCGATTCGAGCGTCGGGTACCGTTTCGGCACGGACGTCTCCGGGGCCATGCAATACGGTTGCCAACATCAGCCCTCCAGGGGAGCAGGTGAACTCGGCTTGTCGCTTGCGACGGGCGTGATGACGTCACCGTGAGTGGTGACTCTTCGCTTCGCTCCGAACACGGCCCGCTGATTACACACGCCGGAAATGGGGAGGGCAACCACTCCTCTATGCGATTGCCTCTTGTTCACACAGCAAGTATCCGTACGTGCATTCCCGGCCGAGGCTCTTGTTCCACTTAGGAGCCGACAGTACGATGCTCGCCGCCTTCACGTCGCGACGTCGTCGACTATCCACAATGGACTGACGCCGGCCGAACCCGACCACTCTCGATGCACCGATGTATCCGATACGCTAGTGTATCGAGCATGGAGACCGGCAAGCGAGTGACGAAGCGGCGGGCCGAGACCCGGCAGCGCCTGCTGGAGGCCGCGCTGACGGTGTTCGCCGAGGAGGGCTTCGGCCGGTCCACGGTCGAGCAGATCTGCGACCGGGCCGGGTACACGCGAGGCGCGTTCTACTCGAACTTCGCCTCGCTGGACGAGTTGTTCCTGGTGATGTGGGAGCAGCGGTCCCAGGAGCTGATCACCGGGATGCGGACGACCTTCGGCGAACTCGCGGACACCGAGCCCGGCGACGTCCGCTCGGTGGTCGAGCGGCTGCTCCCGGCGATCCCGCTGGACGACGTCTGGTATCGCGTGAGCGCCGAGTTCACCGCGCACGCCCTGCGCAATCCCGGCCTGCGACGGGTGATGGCGGCCCGCGAGGAGGCCATCCTCGCCGCGGTCATCCCGTACCTGGAGGCCCTGCTCGCCCGGATCGGCCGCGCCGTCCCGGATCCGATGACGCTGGGCCACGCGCTGATCGCCGTGCACGACGGCACCGCCGTGCAGTGCCTGATGGAGCCGGACAACGCCACCGTGTGGCAGCGCCGGACCGACCTCGCCGTCCAGGTCGTGACGGCCTACAGCACCGGAGGAGAGCAGTGAGTTTCGAACCGGACGTCATCGTGGTCGGCGCGGGCCTTGCCGGGCTCGTCGCGACGCACGAGCTGGTCAAGGCGGGCCGCCGCGTGCTGATCGTCGAGCAGGAGAACCGCGAAAACCTTGGCGGGCAGGCATTCTGGTCGCTCGGCGGGCTGTTCTTCGTCGACACCCCGGAGCAGCGGCGGCTCGGGATCAAGGACTCCTACGAGCTGGCGTTGCAGGATTGGCTGGGCTCCGCGGGATTCGATCGCGAGCGCGAGGATCACTGGGCGCGACAGTGGGCACAGGCCTACGTCCGCTTCGCCACCACGGAGAAACGCGAGTACCTGCACGACCTGGGCCTGCGGCTGACTCCCCTGGTCGGCTGGGCCGAACGCGGCGGCGACGCCGGCGGGCACGGCAACTCGGTGCCCCGGTTCCACCTCACCTGGGGCACCGGCCCCGAGGTCGTCCGCGTGTTCGCCGAGCCGGTGCTCGAAGGCGAGAAGCGCGGGCTGGTGCGATTCGCGTTCCGGCACCAGGTCGACGAGCTGATCATCGACGGCGAGGCGGTGACCGGCGTGCGCGGCACCGTGCTGGAGCCGACGGACCTCGAACGCGGCAAGGCGTCGTCGCGGACGGCCGTCGGCGAGTTCGAGTTCCCCGCGAAAGCGGTGCTCGTCGCGTCCGGCGGCATCGGCCACAACCACGACCTCATCCGGCGCAACTGGCCCGCCGGCCGGCTCGGCCCCTGCCCGCGCACGATGATCCCCGGCGTCCCGGCCCATGTGGACGGCCGGATGATCGCGATCACCGAGGAGGCGGGCGGCGCGATCGTCAACCGCGACCGGATGTGGCACTACACCGAAGGAATCCACAACTGGAACCCGATCTGGCCGGACCACGCCATCCGGATCATCCCCGGCCCGTCGTCGCTGTGGTTCGACGCGAACGGGCAGCGGCTGGCCGCGCCGAACTTCCCCGGGTTCGACACCAACGCGACCATGAAGGCCATCCTCGCCACCGGGCAGGACTACTCCTGGTACGTGCTCACGCAGACGATCCTGGAGAAGGAGTTCATGCTTTCCGGGTCGGAGCAGAACCCCGACATCACCGGCAAGGATCTCAAGCAGGTGCTGACCGGCCGGGTCGGCAAGGGCGCGCCGGGCCCGGTGGACGCGTTCAAGCGGTACGGCGTGGATTTCGTCGTCGCGAACTCCCTGACCGAGCTCGTGGACGGGATGAACAAGCTCTCCCGCGGGCCGGTGCTGGACGTCGCCGAGCTGGAGCGTCAGATCGTCGCGCGCGACCGCGAAGTCGGCAACGCGTACTCGAAGGACCTGCAGCTGATGGCCGTCGGCAACGCGCGCCGCTACGTCGGCGACCGCGTCGCGCGGGTCGCGAAACCCCACCGCATCCTCGATCCCGCGCACGGCCCGCTCATCGCGGTGCGGCTGAACATCCTCACCCGCAAGACGCTCGGCGGCGTGCAGACCGACCTCGGCTCTCAGGTACGACGGCCGGACGGGACGCCGCTGGCCGGGCTGTACGCCGCCGGTGAGGTCGCCGGCTTCGGCGGCGGCGGGGTGCACGGCTACAACGCGCTGGAGGGAACATTCCTCGGCGGCTGCATCTTCTCCGGACGGGCCGCGGGCCGCGCGATGGCGAGGACGCTGTCATGATCGGCAGGGCCGGGAAAGCCTGCGTGCGCTGCCGTTCGCCGATTCGTGGTGACACAGGGCTGAAACACCCCCCACCGGCTTGGGGCGGCGCACGATCTGTGCCAAGGTGAGCACAAGCGACGTCATCGCTGCCATCACCCGGATGACGTGTCCGTTGTCGCGGCGCCGAGTCCTGACGGACGGGGGATGGGATCGGATGACCGGCATGCAGCCCGCCGAGATGGTCGAAACTCCCCTGACCACGTTGCTGGAAAACGTGCTGACCGGGGTAAGACGTGACGTGCCAGGCCAGATCGGGAGCGCCGTCAGCATCGCCCACCCCGCGTCCCGGCTCGGGGGCGGCCAGCTGCGGGTGCTGGCCGCGACCGGCGTGGGACGGACCCTCACCCCGATCACCACCGGACATCTGTGGGGCCCGTCACTGCTGGTAGGCGCGGCCGAGGAGCCGATCGCCACCACGAACCTGTGGCACGATCCCCGCTGGCCGCACCTGACCGAGGACGCGGTCCGCGCGCAGGCCCCACCCGAGGACCACGAGGCGATCTCGCGGGTACGCGGGGTGGCCGCGGTTCCCGGCGTCTGGGACGACAACGGCGTCGTAGTCCTCTCGGTGTATCTGGAGGGCCCGGCCGATGAGCACACCCTCGCGGTGCTTGCCCGGCACGAACGCCTGGTGACCAGCGCGGTCACCATCGCCGACATCGCCAGCCGCAACGCCGACGACGCCGACCGGGTCCTCGACGCGCTCGCCTCGCGGGCGATCATCGAACAGGCCAAGGGCGCCCTCATGACACTGCGGCGCTGCGACGCGAACGAGGCGTGGGCGGTGCTGCGGCGGGCCAGCCAGCAGTTCAACGTCAAACTGCGGGAACTGGCGCTCGCACTGGTCGAGCACATCGGCCAGGCGCCGGCCGAACAACCCGGCGACACCGAACGCCACGTCGTCGCCGGCCCGGAGGCCCATCACGCCGCGACTCTGCTGTGGCAGGCGTTCTCGGGCTCCGCCACCGTGGAAGAGATCCGGCTCGACGCGGACTCCCACAGCCGCCAGCCCCCGGCGTAACGCCGTCCGCGCTGTCGCCGTCGCGACTCGCGACATCCGCCGAAAACCCTTACACAGCGACGAAAGTGCGTTCTGCAGCTTCACGTCACGACGCCGTCAGCGAGCCGGGATCGCTGTCCCCGAGCAGCGCGTAGACGTTCCCGGCGAGCGCCACCACGGCGGTTCGCGCAAGCTTGCGCCCGAAGCGCGTTGAGATGCCAAAACCCTTACACAGCAAGGAAAAGTTCCTTCTAGAGGTTCACCCGATTGATAGCACACATGTTCGATCGGGCGGCGTATCGTGGAGGTATGTCAGTCGACAGCAACACCTCCGCGACGCGCACCGAGTGGTGGCGCGAGGATGTCGGCTGCCTGCTGGACAGGCTCCTGGAGTCCGAGTGTGTGCAGCGCCGCGAAGCCGCTGTCCAGGGCGAGGTCATGGCCGAGTTGGAACGGCGCGGAATCCGTGACACCACCGGATACGGAAGTCTCGTGCGACTGTTGCAGGAGACGTTGAACATCCCGTATGCCGAGGCGAAAGCTCGCGCGGCGCGGGCACTGGCGCTCAACGGCACCCGCGACCTGACTTCCGGCGAGCAGCCATCTACTGCGCCCGCGACCGCGCAGGCCGCCGCCGAGGGCGCGGTCGGCGCCGCGCAGATCGACGAAATCCTCCGTGTACTCGACAAACTCCCCAAGACCGTGTCGGCGCAGGACCGGGAGCAGGCGGAGAAAATCCTCGCCGAACTCGCCCGCGCCGCCGGACCCCGAGAAATCCGCGCCGCCGGACGACGCCTGCTCGCCCAGCTCGACCCCGACGGGAAAGAGCCCAAAACCCGGGAACCAAAACCCTTCCAACCCGAGTTCTCCATCGCCCCACACCGCGACGGCGGACACCAGATCAAAGCCCGCGTCGACGATGAAACCTCCGCCCGGCTACAAGCCATGCTGGATCCGCTCGCCAAGCCACGCCCGGCCACCGAGGAAGAGGGCCGCGACACCCGAACCCAGTGGGAGCGACGCGGGTGCGCGTTCTCGGAACTGGTGCGGATGTGGGCCGAACACCCCGACCTGCCCACCCAAGCCGGAGAAGCCACCCACATCGTCGTCACCGTCAGCCTGGAAGAACTACGATCCGGAATCGGACAAGCCACCCTCGACCTACTCGGCGAAATCACCGCCGCCGAAGCACGGCGACTGGCTTGCGACGCGAAGATCGTCCCGATGGTGCTGGGCTCGCACAGCGAACCCCTCGACGTGGGCCGCGCCCAACGCCTCGCCACCCCGGCTATCCGGCGGGCACTGATCCGCCGCGATGGTGGCTGCGCGTTCCCGGGGTGCGATGCGCCCGCTTACCGTTGTACGGTGAGCTTGCCCGGAGGTGGCGGACACCGTCAGAGTGGTTGTGGTGACCACTGGAGGTTGTTCGGATGGCTAGTAGATTTTCGCAGCAGTTCAAG
>NZ_JBHYIQ010000081.1:46867-48297 GCF_042739895.1 Amycolatopsis sp. NPDC059021 | reverse complement strand
CGCTAAACGCGCTCGGTGGCGGGGTGGCGAGCGCGTTTAGCGGGCTAAACGCAGTCAGTGGGCCCCGGCGGTCGGGCGGTTTGGCGGAGAGAGACGGCACGGTGGTTGTCGTGCCGGGCATCGGCTGCCACGATCGAGGAGGTGGATACGCCTCCGGCGCCCGAGCCGTCGACGACCGGGCAACCGTCCATACCGGCGGTCGCTACCGCCCAGCCTCACCCCGCGGAATTGCATCAGCCGCGCGGGTTCGTCCCGCTGGCGCTGACCCTGCTCGCCATGGCACTGACGATCGCGGGTTCTCTCCTGGATCTGTTCCGCAGCGAACAGAGCTTCAGCCCAAGCGATACGCCGACCGCGGACACCGACTTCCACGGCCTTGTTCTGGTACGGACTGCTTGGGAGAACAGGCTCACGGTCGGGGGAGCGACGGTGAGTGAACTGGCCGCGCCAGTGGGTTTTCCGCTCGTACTCGCGGCGGTTCTCCTGCTGGCCGCCACCGTCGTCGCGGGCCGGTACGTGTCGACGGGATCCGCTGGCGCACTTGCCCGGTGGTTGACCTCGGCAGGGGCGGTTTTCCTCGCGGGCGCCGTGAGCACCATCGCGATGGGCGGGGTCGATTTGCCCGCTTCGGAGCAGTTCGGGCTGACGACAACCACCATGGAGCCAGGGATGTGGCTGCTCGTCGTCGCCGTCGTGGCCGCCGCCGGGGCGGCGGTCTTGATCCACTTGCGGTCTCCGGAGCCTGCCGCCTGGGCCAACCCGGCCCTCGCGTTCGCCGATATCCCGACGCCCAGCGCAGGCGTCTCCATCACCGTTCTGCCACCCGAGCCGCCACCCGCGCCACCCTGGGCCCCGAAGCCCGGCGAGCGCAGTTAGCCCGCTAAACGCGCTCGCGTCGGCTGTGACCGCAGGTGCAGGCACCGCGCCGTCGCTCTTACGCCCGGCGCGAACAACCTGCTCGGGCAGCGCCGCAGATGACACAGAGTGCACGGAAGCGACTTGGTCGCACTGGCGATGCTGATCCATGCCGTCGCCGCAGCCGCAGGCACGATCGACGCTGTTCCAGCAGCGCCGCCTGGCCTACGGACCTCGAAGTCGCCGTCACCACCTCGAAGGTGAGGCCGCCTCCAACTGCGGCTATCGGCCTTGCCTCTAGCCTTCGCCAGCAGGCGCGGGCTCTCCGACACCGTCCACCCCACCACGAACCTGCTGGTGCGGCAGCACTACCGCGGCGCAGGAGCATTCGCGACCACGTACAGCTCGTCCACAACCTCGGGCGTCTCCCAGCCCAAACGGCGGACACCTGACCGCCTCCAGCGTCCGACCGAGCCAAGTGCGTTTAGCCCCCCCAAAAGCCCGTGGGGGCGGGGGCAAGCCCCCCCCCCGGGCGGCGGCGGGGGCCGGGACACGCGGGGGGCGGGAAGAACACC
>NZ_JBHYIQ010000081.1:31539-46857 GCF_042739895.1 Amycolatopsis sp. NPDC059021 | reverse complement strand
TTTGTTTTCAACCACCCCCCCCCCCCCCATACGGGGGCACACGTGCCCCCCCCCTGCGGCGGCCGCCCACTAGTGTTTTTAGCCCGCTAAACGCACTTGGCTCGGTCGGAATCGCACCTCGCGGTGGAGTCGCGTGTCAAGGAATCCGGCCGAGCGGCCGTTGTGGATCATCCCGGCGGAGCAACCTGCGGCGAATAACGCACACACACTGCGGACACGCCCTGTGAAGCTGTTAGAGTCGGCGGCACGCTTCGGGACGAGTGTGCCCCGAAGCGTTCCTGGCTTGCCTGCCAGTGAGCTGTGTTCCCGCCGGTCACCGTGCCGGCCAAGCCGATCGTCGGTACGACAGCCGACGACGCCGAGGAGGTCCCCCGCGTGCTCAGCGCCTTCCGCTCGGCTCTCGCGACGCCGGATCTACGCAAGAAGATCCTGTTCACGCTAGCCATTGTCGCGGTCTACCGAATCGGTGCGGCCATTCCGGCCCCCGGGATCTCGTTCTCCGCCGTTCAGGCGTGTTCGTCCCAGGCTCAGCAGGAAGGCGTCTACCAGCTGCTGAACCTGTTCAGCGGCGGTGCGCTGCTGCAGCTGTCGCTCTTCTCGACCGGCATCATGCCGTACATCACGGCGAGCATCATCATCCAGCTGCTCACCGTGGTCATCCCGCGGTTCGAGGAGCTGAAGAAGGAAGGCCAGTCCGGCCAGGGCAAGCTGACGCAGTACACCCGGTACCTGACGATCGCGCTGGCGATCCTGCAGGCCACCGGCGTCGTCGCGCTCGCGGACCGCAAGCAGCTCTTCCCGGACTGCCCGAACCCGATCATCCCGGACAACAGCATCTACGCGCTGACGCTGATCGTGGTCACCATGACCGCCGGCACCGCGGTGATGATGTGGCTGGGCGAGCTGATCACCGAGCGCGGCGTTGGCAACGGCATGTCCGTCCTGATCTTCCTGAACATCGCGGCCCGCATCCCGGTCGAGGGCGGCAACATCCTGAGCAACGGCGGTGGCGTCGCGCTCGCGATGATCTGCGTGTTCGGCCTGGTGATCATCGCCAGCGTCATCTTCGTCGAGCAGGGGCAGCGCCGGATCCCGGTGCAGTACGCCAAGCGCATGATCGGCCGCCGGATGTACGGCGGCACGTCGACTTATCTGCCGATCAAGGTCAACCAGGCCGGTGTCATCCCGGTCATCTTCGCTTCGTCGCTGCTGTATCTGCCGGATCTGATCAGTCGCCTGGTGGGCAACCAGAACAGCAACTCCGGGTGGCAGGTCTTCATCCAGAACTACATCGTCAACCAGGGCAACTGGGTGCACATCCTGTTGTACTTCGCGTTGATCATCTTCTTCACGTACTTCTACATCACGATCACGTTCAACGTGGACGAGCGTGCTGAGGAGATGAAGAAGTTCGGTGGCTTCATCCCGGGCATCCGGCCCGGGCGGCCGACCGCGGAGTACCTGAGCTACGTCCTCGGCAGGATCACCCTGCCGGGCTCGCTCTACCTGGGCATCATCGCGATTCTTCCGAACTTCTTCCTGTCGGTGACCGGATCGGGGAACAACCAGAACTTCCCGTTCGGTGGCACGGCTGTGCTGATCATGGTGGGCGTCGGTCTCGACACCGTCAAACAGATCGAAAGCCAGCTGATGCAGCGCAACT
Source organism: Amycolatopsis sp. NPDC059021 (assembly GCF_042739895.1). Lineage (NCBI taxonomy): Bacteria > Bacillati > Actinomycetota > Actinomycetes > Pseudonocardiales > Pseudonocardiaceae > Amycolatopsis > Amycolatopsis sp. NPDC059021. Next base: position 45,194 of record NZ_JBHYIQ010000081.1, on the reverse strand, counting down.
ACGAAGGGTTCTTGAAGTGACGCGCCTGGTTCTCGTCGGCCCGCCCGGTGCGGGCAAAGGTACACAGGCAGTTGCCCTGTCCGAGCAGTTGCGCATTCCGCACATCTCGACGGGCGATCTGTTCCGCGCCCACGTCGGCCAGGGCACCCCGCTGGGCCAGGAGGCTTCGCGCTACCTGGACTCGGGCGAACTCGTCCCCGACTCGGTCACGAACGAAATGGTGCGCGAACGGCTGGCGGAGCCCGACGCCAAGGTCGGCTTCCTGCTCGACGGCTTTCCCCGGAACACCAAGCAGGCCGAGGTGCTCGGGGAGATCCTGAGCGACGCGGACACCGGTCTCGACGCGGTCATCCAGCTCGAGGTTCCTGAGGACGTCGTGGTCAAGCGCCTCATGTCGCGGGGCCGCACCGACGACACCGAGGACGTCATCCGCCGTCGTCAGCAGATCTACGTCTCGGAGACCGCGCCGCTGCTGCACTACTACGCCGACATCCTGGTCAAGGTCGACGGGGTCGGCGAGGTCGAGGAGATCTCGGCCCGGGTGCTGAAAGCGCTGCGCGACCGCACGTGAATCTCGGAGGATTGCGTGTTCTGCAAGTACTTCGTCGTGGGCGCATGATCGAGGTCAAGACCCCGGACGAACTCCAGGCGATGCGCGCGGCGGGTCTCGTCGTCGCGCGCACGCTGGCGGCGGTCCGCGCGGCCGCCGTGCCGGGTGTGAGCACCGCGGAACTCGACGAGCTGGCCGAGCAGACGATCCGGGACGCCGGTGCGGTGCCTTCGTTCAAGGGCTACCACGGCTTCCCGGCGTCGATCTGCGCTTCGGTGAACGAGCAGATCGTGCACGGCATCCCGTCGAAGACGCAGGTGCTCGCGGACGGTGACATCATCTCCGTGGACTGCGGTGCCATCCTCGACGGCTGGCACGGCGACTCCGCTGTCACGCTCGAGATCGGCGATGTCGACGCGTCGTATCGCGCGCTTTCCGCGGCGACCAAAGCCGCGATGTGGGCCGGGATCGGTGCGGTCAGCGCCGGTGGGCGGCTGACCGACATCTCGTTCGCGGTGCAGTCCGCCGCCGAAAAGGCCGGCCGGGACGACGGCGTCGAGTACGGGATGATCCTCGAGTACGGCGGGCACGGCATCGGGCGCCAGATGCACATGGAGCCGTTCCTGCCCAATGTGGGCAAACCGGGCAAGGGGCCCCGGCTGAAGCCGGGCATGGCGCTGGCGATCGAGCCGATGCTGACCAGCGGTGGCGGGGAGACCCGTGAACTGGACGACGGCTGGACCGTCGTCACTGCCGACGGCTCGCGCGCCGCGCACTGGGAGCACACCGTCGCCATAACCGAAGACGGCCCCTGGGTCCTCACCGCCTCCGAAGACTCCTGACCCACCCCCTCCGCGACCGCGTTTAGCCCGCTAAACGCACCTTCGCGCCCCGCGCCGTGCGCATTTAGCGGGCTAAACGCACTCGCGCCCGTTGCAGGCCCGCCCCGGTCCTCGTCGTCACTCTTCGGCCGGAGAGTGACGAGCACCGGGTCCCGGGGGAGCGCAGTTAGCCCGCTAAATGCAGTCGGGCCCGGTGGAAGTGCCTGGCCTTCGGAGCGCCGTGGTACTCGGGGCGACCCCGCGCGCTGCGTTTAGCCCGCTAAACGCAGCTCCCGGCGGCCGGGGCGGAGCGGGCCCGTAGCACGGTTACCCCCAGTTTGGGGGTCGCGACACGGGTTGCGTACACTGTCAAGTCGGCGTACTCATCGCGCCCGGTTCCAGCGCGCTCGTGAATCTCGCGAACATTGGAGTCGGGGAGGAGTGTGCCGACGCACCACCCAGCCAAGCACTCAAGCTCAGCGATCACACAGCGTAGCGACAGGAAATGCGGAGGACATGGGCAAGAAAGACGGGGCCATCGAGGTCGAAGGCCGCGTAGTCGAGCCGCTCCCCAACGCGATGTTCCGCGTCGAGTTGGAGAACGGCCACAAGGTCCTTGCACACATCAGCGGCAAGATGCGGCAGCACTACATCCGCATCCTGCCCGAGGACAGGGTTGTCGTGGAGCTCTCGCCCTACGACCTATCTCGTGGTCGCATCGTCTACCGCTACAAGTGATCACTGAGAGTAGAGCACAAGCAGGAGAGCAGGAGACGTGAAGGTCCAGCCGAGCGTCAAGAAGATCTGCGACAAGTGCAAGGTGATCCGCCGTCACGGCCGGATCATGGTGATCTGCGAGAACCTGCGGCACAAGCAGCGGCAGGGCTGATCACCCGCACTCGACCAGAGTGGATTGACAGCTACACAACCTCCCCGCACCTGCCGGGCCGCGTGAGCGGTCCGGTTCACCCCCGGACTTCAGGCCGGGGCCGGGACACCCGAAGCGCGAGCCGAGGGCAAGACAGGCGAGTCGGTCCCGGGACCGGACGGGGAGCAGACCTGAAGAAGAACCTATGAAGGAGCATCAACGCCAATGGCACGACTCGCTGGCGTAGACCTCCCCCGCGAGAAGCGGTTGGAGATCGCGCTGACCTACATCTACGGCATCGGCCGTACCCGCTCGAAGCAGCTCATCGCGGCTGCCGAGCTCAACGCGGACACTCGCGTCAAGGACCTCTCCGATGACGATCTCGCCAAGCTGCGTACGTACATCGAAGAGAACTACAAGGTCGAGGGTGACCTTCGCCGCGAGGTGAACGCCGACATCCGTCGGAAGATCGAGATCGGGTGCTACGAGGGCCTTCGGTGGCGTCGCGGACTTCCCGTCCGTGGTCAGCGCACGAAGACCAACGCCCGTACCCGCAAGGGTCCGAAGAAGACGGTCGCCGGCAAGAAGAAGGCTGGCAAGAAGTGAGCGTCCAGGGCAAGAAGGTCGTGCGGATGGGCGGCGCCCAGCGTCGCGGCACGGCTTGTGTCTCGCCCAAGGCGCTCTACGCCCGCCCGATGGCGCTGCGCAACCTGTACACCGACGCCGGGTCCGTCATCCGGCGCGGACAGCGTGAAGCAGCAGCCGCTCACCAAGAGAACGCGCGCTAACAGGAGATCCCTCAGAACATGCCACCGAAGTCTCGTACTGCGGCGGGGGCCAAGAAGGTCCGCCGCAAGGAAAAGAAGAACGTCGCGCACGGTCACGCGCACATCAAGAGCACCTTCAACAACACGATCGTCTCGATCACGGACCCGACCGGTGCCGTGATCGCGTGGGCGTCCAGTGGGCACGTGGGCTTCAAGGGCTCGCGCAAGTCCACCCCGTTCGCCGCGCAGATGGCCGCCGAGAACGCCGCCCGCAAGGCCGCCGAGCACGGCATGAAGAAGGTCGACGTGTTCGTGAAGGGCCCGGGTTCGGGCCGCGAGACGGCGATCCGCTCGCTGCAGGCGGCCGGCCTCGAGGTCGGCACCATCCAGGACGTGACCCCGCAGCCTCACAACGGCTGCCGCCCGCCCAAGCGGCGCCGGGTCTGAGGAACGGGGAGGAGTAAGAAGAAATGGCTCGTTACACCGGCCCCGCGACGCGTATTTCGCGTCGCCTCAAGGTTGACCTCATCGGCGGCGACCAGGCTTTCGAGCGTCGCCCCTACCCGCCCGGCCAGCACGGCCGCGGCCGGATCAAGGAGTCCGAGTTCCTTCTGCAGTCGCAGGAGAAGCAGAAGGCTCGCTACACCTACGGCGTGCTCGAGAAGCAGTTCGTCCGGTACTACAAGGAAGCCGTGCGGCGTCCCGGCAAGACCGGTGAGAACCTGCTGCAGATCCTCGAGTCCCGGCTGGACAACGTGATCTACCGCGCCGGCATCGCCCGCACCCGCCGTCAGGCGCGTCAGCTGGTGAGCCACGGCCACTTCCTGGTCAACGGCGTCAAGGTCAACGTGCCGAGCTTCCAGGTCAGCAAGTGGGACATCATCGACGTACGGCCGAAGTCGCTGTCGATGCTGCCGTTCGTCGCGGCCAAGGAGTCCTTCGGCGAGCGTCCGATCCCGGCGTGGCTGCAGGTCGTCCAGTCGAGCCTCCGCGTGCTGGTCCACCAGCTCCCGGAGCGCGCGCAGATCGATGTTCCGGTTCAGGAACAGCTGATCGTCGAGCTCTACTCGAAGTGATCCTCCACCGGGCTTCGGGTCTTCCCGGGGCCCGGTGCGGGTCAGGGCGGCGGCGCCCAGGGTGCGCCGCCGCCGCGCCATCCCTTTCGGCGTCATATGGCGGGCGTCGTCTGGAAAGGAACAAGGAAGAATGCTGATTTCCCAGCGGCCGGCTCTCGGCGAAGAGACGGTCAACGAAACCCGCTCCCGGTTCACCATCGAGCCGCTGGAGCCCGGCTTCGGCTACACGCTCGGCAACTCGCTGCGGCGCACGCTGCTGTCGTCCATCCCGGGCGCGGCCGTGACGAGCATCCGCATCGACGGCGTGCTGCACGAGTTCACCACCGTCCCCGGGGTGAAGGAAGACGTCACCGACATCATCCTGAACCTCAAGGAGCTCGTGGTGTCCTCGGAGGAGGACGAGCCGGTCACCATGTACCTGCGCAAGCAGGGCCCTGGTGAGGTCACCGCCGCCGACATCGTGCCCCCGGCCGGCGTCACCGTGCACAACCCGGATCTGCACATCGCGTCGCTGAACGGCAAGGGCAAGCTCGAGATCGAGCTCGTCGTCGAGCGCGGCCGCGGTTACGTTCCGGCCCTGCAGAACAAGCAGGCCGGCGCCGAGATCGGCCGGATCCCGGTCGACTCGATCTACTCGCCGGTGCTGAAGGTGACGTACAAGGTCGAGGCGACCCGTGTCGAGCAGCGCACCGACTTCGACAAGCTGATCCTGGACGTGGAGACCAAGCCGTCGATCACGCCCCGGGACGCTGTCGCGTCCGCTGGCAAGACGCTGGTGGAGCTGTTCGGTCTCGCTCGCGAACTGAACGTCGACGCCGAGGGCATCGAGATCGGCCCGTCGCCGCAGGAGGCGGACACCATCGCCGCCTACGCGATGCCGATCGAGGACCTGGACCTCACAGTCCGGTCGTACAACTGCCTCAAGCGCGAAGGCATCCACACGGTCGGCGAACTGGTCTCGCGCAGCGAGGCCGACCTGCTCGACATCCGGAACTTCGGTGCGAAGTCGATCGACGAGGTCAAGCTCAAGCTCGTCGGCCTCGGCCTCGCGCTCAAGGACAGCCCGCCCGGGTTCGACCCGACCGCGGCCGCGGCCAGCTACGACGGTGAGGGCTGGTCCGAGGGCGTCGGCGGGATCGCCACCGGTATTTCGGACGACGGCCACGACGACGGCCAGGACTACGCAGAGACGGAGCAGCTGTAAGGCCGTCGGCCTGGACGCTGTGAGCTGAACTAGGAGAACCCATGCCCACCCCCACCAAGGGAGCCCGGCTCGGCGGGTCGTCCGCGCACGAGCGGCTGATCCTGGCCAACCTGGCCACGCAGCTGTTCGAGCACGGCAAGATCACGACGACCGAGGCCAAGGCCAAGCGTGTGCGCCCGCTGGCCGAGAAGCTGATCACCAAGGCGAAGCGGGGCGACCTGCACAACCGCCGTCAGGTGCAGCGCGTCGTCCGTGACAAGGACGTCCTGCACAAGCTGTTCGCCGAGATCGGCCCGCACTTCGCCGAGCGCGCGGGCGGCTACACCCGCATCACCAAGACGATGCCGCGCAAGGGCGACAACGCCCCCATGGCGGTCATCGAACTGGTCGCGGAGAAGACCGTGACGTCCGAGGCCGAGCGGGCTCGTAAGACGAAGTTCGCCAAGGACGAGAAGGCCGCTGCTCCGGCCGCCCCGGCCGCTGAGGAGACCACTGAGGTCGCCGACGCCGCCGAGACGACCGAGACCGCCGCTGCCGAGGCCCCGGCGGCTGAGGAGGCCGCTGAGGCCCCCGAGGCCGCTGCGGACGCGGACGCCAAGAAGGACTGAGTCCTGACGGCTGCACGTACACCGGACGAGCCCGCCACTCCCGCTGGGGAGGGCGGGCTCGTCCGTCTGCGTCTCGATGTCAGCTACGACGGGACCGATTTCTCCGGCTGGGCTCGCCAGCCGGGGCGCCGGACCGTCCAAGGTGTACTCGAAGACGCTCTCGCCAAACAGCCTCCCGGCTCCGCGGTCCCGAAGTCCGTCGTCGTCGCCGGCCGCACCGACGCCGGTGTGCACGCCTCCGGCCAAGTCCTCCACGTCGACGCCGCGCCTTTAGCGGGCAAAACGCACTCGGGCCGGATCGCAGTGGACGAGTGGGGGATCCCTGACCTGGTCCGGATGTGCCATCGATGGAACAGGATCCTGCCGGGGGACGTCCGTGTGCTGGGCGCTCGCGTGGCGCCGACGGGCTTCGATGCCCGTTTCTCAGCCGTGCGTAGGCACTATCTCTATCGGGTGTCCGACGCCGTCTGGGGCGTGGATCCGCTGCGGCGCAAGGACACCCTCGCGTGGGGGCGTCCCTTGTCGATCGACGTCATGAACGAGGCGTCGGCTGAGCTGCTCGGTCTGCGAGATTTCGCAGCGTTCTGCAAACAGCGGGAGGGCGGCACGACGATCCGTGAATTGCAGCGATTCGAATGGCGCCGGACGGCGCCCCATGCGGTGGAGGCCGTGGTGTCAGCCGATGCCTTCTGCCATTCGATGGTGCGAAGCCTGGTTGGTGCCGTGCTCCTCACCGGTGACGGGCGACGGGCCTCGGACTGGCCGTCGGGTGTACTCGCGAGCGGCGTCCGCGACAGCGCCGTGGCGCCCGCTCACGGCCTTACTCTGACCGCGGTCGATTACCCCCCGGACGCCGAATTGGCCGCCCGCGCCGAACAAACTCGCAACGTCCGCACACCCCACCCTTGACCGAGCGCGGCGCGTTTAGCCCGCGAACTGCGCCTGCTGGGCAGTGCGGACGGCATCGAGGATGCTCGCGAAGTCGGTCGCCAACTGCTCGGCCGTCACGATCACGAATCGCCACCCTTCTTCGGCAATTCGCCGTCGGCGTTCATAGTCGTGCTGCTGTTGCGATGGTTCTTCGTGCCAGCGTCCGTCGTATTCGATGGCGACTTTGCTTTCCTTGATCGCCAGGTCGAGCCTGCCCAGGAAGTGTCCCCGCCTTGAGCGCACGTTGTATTGGGGTTTTGCCGCGAAGCCGCCAGCAGCGAGCACGATCCGCAGTTCTGATTCCGGCAGCGACTCCGCACGCGGGTCCGAGAGCAGGAGAGCATGTCTGGCCAGGCGGATGCCGCGGTTCCGGCGTTTCATGAAGAGACGCTCCAAGTCCCGGCGTCTGACCAGCTTGGCCCGGAGGAACGCGTCCAGGTCCGGAACGCCGATGCGGAGACGTCGCACCCAGCTGCGCTTCCGTGGGGACAGCCGGAGCAGGAGGTCGAGCGCTATCCGTGCGGGCCGGGCGATGCGAACTCCATGCCAGCTACGCGTTTCAGCCTGAGGTACCTCGGTGCGGCGTATGTGTATCCCCACGATTGGGCCGAATCGATGCTTCTCCGGTACCACGAACTCGACGGGATCGTAGGGCTTCGCCAGCTCCACGCCCAGCACGGTCGCGGCGGACCGTCCAGTTAGGACCGCCTCTTTGGGTGCAAGTAAGGCGGCGCCGCGGCACCGTAGTTCGTGCGTGACGGTGACATGTGCGGGCGCGTATACGTCTTGGAATAGACGACGGACTCCAGGACCCCTGAGCTGGCCGGCCGTGATCAAGCCAGCCTTTCGCGCTTCGGAGCCGCGGAAGACGTCGGGAAGATGGTCGGTGTTGAGGAGAATAGCCACGGTGACACTGTGGCGCCCAAGACCGACAACCCTGCTCGATCGAACGCCGAACAGGTCGAGTTGTCCACAAGTCCCCTGTTATCCACAGCCTCGCGATATCCCCCTTGACAACACCTCACCATTCCCAACCCGCCCATTCCTGCCACCTGGGCGCGTTTAGCCCGCTAAACGCGCCCAGCCGACCCAAGTGCAGTTAGCCCGCTAAACGCACCCGGCCGGGGGTCAGTCGCCGCGGCGGACGGGGCCGAGGAGTTGTTGTTCCTTGGTGGTGGTGACGAGGCGGAGGGGGCGCCACAGGTTGCGGCCCAGCGCGACCACCTGGTCGTCCTTCAGCGTTGTGAGCTGCCGCATCATCTGGGGCGGGAGCCGCCAGATCCGGGCCGCCAGTTCGGCTTGGCCGGCGGGAAGACGCTGCATCAGCACCAGGTCCGCCGCGTTCGCCGTCGCTCCCGCCTGCGGGTGCAGATACGGCAGGACGTACACCGTCGTCTGCCACGGTGACCGGGGTGGGAACAAGTCCTGCGGGGTCGGGCCGCCGTCGGTCACGACCAGCAGCGGCGCGTCCTCGGACGGCCGGGGCAGTTCCACCGGCGACAGCCGCCGGATCTGCACGAGCGGCGAAGGCCGGCCGTCACGCTGGTTGCCCGCGGCCTGCGGCAGCACCTGCCAGGCGGCCGGACGCCCGGTCGCCACGACCACCCACGCACCGACGGCCATCGCGCGCATCGCGACCTGACGCGCCAGATACAGCCCGCCGACCAGCACGATCCTCGTCGGCGTCGACCGCAGCGCCGAAATCGTGAGTGGCTCGCCCTTGAGTCCCGAGCCGAGCACGATCCCCCCACGGTCGCCCGACGGGCTGATCGCGTCGAGCATCGCGGGGTCCACAGTGAACTCCGGTGCCACACCGGCGCTCTGCCCGGAGTCGCGAAGGCGGGAACTCATGCCGTACCTCCGATCGGCAGCGTCGCGGCGAACGCGGAGACCTGCAGGCCGCGCAACGGCGTCAGCGTCACTCCGAGACGCTCCGAAATTCCTTGCAGCCGCTGGTCGGCCGTGTCGAGTTCACGCGGGTTCCGTGCGCTCAACCGCACGACACCGCGCAGCCCGATCTTGCCCTCGTCGGCCGCCGGAGCGATCGACATGGCGACGGTCGCCGACAGTGCCCGAACGCTGGTGAGGGCGTTGAGGCTGCCGGTGATCTTGCCCTTGGGCCAGCCGGTGATCGCGTAGCTCGCGTGCCCGATACCCGCGGCGGTGACACCGGTCCAGCGCTCCTGCAGCGTCACCTTCGCCGGCGCGCCCGCGACGGCGGTGAGTTCCGCGGCCGAAATGCTGGCCCGCAGCAGCTCGTCCGGATCCAGCGGACGGGTCGGCACGCCCTGTGATTCCAAGGCGTTACGCACGCGGGACAACGCGCCGATGAGCGCGCGGTGGGCGCCCACGACGCCGCCGCCGCGTTCGCGGATCGCCGCCGGGCAGCGCCGCGGATCGAGCCGGATGGCCACCCAGGTCGTCCGCCGGGCGGCGGCGGGCAGCGGCCCGAGCACCTCCATGTACGAGCTGAGCGCCGGGGAATCCGCGGGGAGCGCGGCGCTTCCCGGGTAGCAGTGCCAGATCATCTGGATCGAGTCGAGCACCACGCCCCTGTCCTCGAGGCACGGCGCGAGCGCGGCCAGCGGAAGACTCGGCGCGCCACCCGCTTGGGTGATCAACGCCGGGGTGGGCTCGACCAGCAGGACAGCCGTCCACGTGCCGTCGTTCCAGGCGAGGCCGACCTGCTGGCGCTCGTGGTCGACGCCGTGCGCCACCACGAGATCCGGCACCGCGATCCGCAGCAGGTTCACCCGCGCGTCGTCGGGCCCGGTGACCGTGGCCTCTTCCGCGGCGAGCGATTCGATACTGCTCGGCGGCAACGGAGTCGCCACACGATCGTGTGAACGGAACGTGTAGCGGGCGGTGAGCCCGACCCACTGGGTGAACCACCGGCCACGCCAGCGCAGGAAGGCGATGACCAGCGCGACGGCCAGCACGCCGATGCCGACGTACTTCAGCGACATGTTGATCGCCAGCAGTACGAGGCCGATCGCGAGGCCGAGTTCGAGGACCACCAGGTTCGCGACCGGAAGCGGGCCGAGGTTCACCCCGGCGGAACGTCGGCGCGCGGGCGCGGCCATCCGGACCGGTGCCGGGCCGGAAGGCTGCTGCGGCGGAGGACCGCCCTGGCCACCGGGGCCACCAGGACCGCCCGGTCCACCGGGCCCACCGGGGCCGCCAGGCCCACCAGGGCCGCCGGGACCGCCAGGACCAGGGGCTCCGGGACGTCCGGGAGCGCCGCCGGGCACACCGGGTCGACGCGGCGTCCCCTGACCGCCCGGCGCACCGCCAGGTCCACCCGGACCGCCCTGTCTCCCCGGCCGCGGCGGCGGTCCCGGGGGACGACCCGGCGGAGGCGACCCTGGAGGCGGGCCAGGCGGACGTGGAGGAGTATTGACGGACATCCGCGCTTTCTCTTCCCCTCGTGCGTGCTGCGTACCCGGAAAGCCGGTCCCGAGGTGCCTGACCCTAGCTTGAGTTGGTAGAAACCCCACACCAGACGGTCCCCGTACGGCTATCCTGCGGAACCGTACCGCGACGGGGAGGACTGTAGGTCGAGAATGCCATCAACGCCCACGACTAAGTCTCAGGTTCAGGCTTATCAGTTCGTCCTCCGTCGGATGCAATCAGCGCTGGTCCGGCGCGACGCCGTGATGCTGCACGACCCGATGCGAACCCACACCCGGGCCACGATCGTGGGAGTCGTGCTGGGCGCGCTGGGCATGATCGTCTTCATCGTCTGGGGGCTGCTGAGCCCGCAGCCGTCGGTGCCAGAGGCAGGCAAGATCGTCATCGGCCAGCAGTCCGGCACCGTGTATGTCGTCATGGGAAACCCGAAGAAGCTGATCCCGACCTTCAATCTCGCTTCCGCGCGGCTGCTGATCATCGCGCAGCAGCAACAGCAGCAGAAGCAGTCATCGGGCGGTCAGTCGAGCCCGGCGTCGGCGGGCCAGCCTCCCGCGCAAGGCGGTGCTGCGCCGAACGTCGTGGACGCGACGGTCGTCTCCGATGAACAGCTGAAGAACATTCCGCGCGGCAAGCTGACCGGCATCCCGGACGGCCCGCAGCTGCTGCCGTCGGATTCGCAGCGGATCTCGGCGAACTGGGCCGTCTGCGACGAGGTCAAGCTGAACCCGCAGCTGCCGCAGCCGGACAGCATCAACCAGACCGACACCACCGTTTTCGCCGGGGTCAGCCAGCTCGGCACCGAACTGGGCGTCGACCAGGCACTGCTGGCGACCGCCGACAACGGCAAGAGCTACCTGATCTACCGGGTGCCGTCGAACCCGAACCGGCCGAACACCAACACCGTGCGCGCCGAGGTCGACCTGACCCCGGGGAACGCGGTCAGCGCCGCGCTCCACCTGCCGCCGAAGGGGCGCAAGGTTTCGCAGGCGCTGCTCAACGCGATCCCCGAAGTCGCCCGGCTGGCGCCGCCGACGGTCGCCGGCCAGAACGGCCCGGCGCCCTCCGATCTCGAAGGCCTGAGCGTGGGCGACGTCTTCTCCACCGCTCCCGCGGGCGCGCCCATGGAGTACTGGGCCATCGTCCAGAACGGCATCCAGAAGGTGTCCCCGGTCGTGGCCGACATCATGCGGACGGCGAAGAACGGCAGTTCCAGCAGGATGATGCAGCTCGGCCTGGACAAGACGCGCACCATCAAGCAGTTGCAGTCCGGGGACCCGGGTTATCTTGCCGTCGACGACTTCCCGGCCTCGGTGCCGACCGTGCTCGACGCCACGAAGAACTCGCCGGTCGCCTGCCTGGGCTGGTCGCTTGTCGGTGACGGTGCCAACCAGGACGCGCACACGTCCGTGTTCGTCGGGAACCAGCTGCCGGGGCCGAAGAACCCGAACGGCTCGTCCACGGCGATCCGGATGACCACGCCGGGCCCGAACGGCCTGCCGATCACCGGTTTCTACATGCAGCCGGGGTTCGCGGCGGTGGTCCAGTCCGCGACGTCGAAGGCGACCTTCGGCAAGGGGGCTATCCAGCTGATCTCCGACCGGGGCATCCGGTATGGCGTCCCCGATGCCAAGATCGCGGACGCCATCGGGCTCAACAACCGGCTCCCCGCGCCGGAATCGATCATCGGCCTGCTGCCACCGGGTGCGTCGCTGAACACGCAGGATGTGCTGAAGGAGTTCGACACCGTCCCGATCGATCCCAATGCGGGCGCCTACCCGACGGCGGCGCAGCCGCAGGCGGCGGGCAACTAGCTGCCGGAACCGGCGATCCCTGCGGGACGTCACACGCTCGAGTGAAGCCGGGCGAGCGGAGGATGCGATGGCCGGGGTGAAGATCGACGAAGCGGTCGTCGCGGAGTACGCCGGGAAGGTCGACGGTGCCGCCGGGCAGCTGGATTCCGCTGTGAGCGAGGTCGGTGCGGGCGCGGTGTCGGCAGAGGTGTTCGGCGGCTTGGGCGCCCAGCTGGGGTTGGGGGAGTCCTACGGTCGTGCTGTCGAGGCCCTCCGGCGGCAGCTGGCCGACGGCGCGGCGGCACTGCACTCGGCGGCCGGGGCGTTGCATCGGGTGACTTCGAGGCACGCGGACCGGGACGCGGAATCCGCGTCGTTGATCGAACGGGCCGGGGAGCTCTGACCACCACGATGATGGCCGAGCACGACGGCGCCACCGAATCCATCGCCCACCCCCTCGCTGCGGCTCCCGCCCCGCCGAGCGCGTTTAGCGGGCTAAACGCGCTCGGTGACGGGCCGGAGATCGAGGCGGCGGCGGGGCCGTACCTGGGGTACCTGTCGGAACTGGCCGACGAGCTGGGCCTGATCGACCCGGTGGAGGTGTACTTCCGGCCGCTGATCGGCCAGTGGGAGGTGCTCGGCGCAGAGGCTGAGGGGCTGCGCCGGGCGGCGAAAGCGGCAGGGGTCGTGTCGGGCCAGCTCGCCGACGACCTCGGACGGCTCGACGCGGGGTGGTCCGGCGACGACGCGGACGCCTTCGTCGCGTACATGGGTGCGATCGGTGTCGCGGGCGCGGACGTCGGAGATGCGCTGAGTACGCTGGCCGGCGCACTGGACGAACTCGTCTCAGCGGTTCGTCGCATCGTGGTGGATCTGGCGGAAGTACTGGTCGACACCGCCGGACTCGTCTCCGAATCAGCCATGTTGCCTGTCGGTGGCGCCACTCGGACGCGCACTCAGATGCACGAGGCGCAGCAGACGGCGAAGGCTTTGTATGAGGCCGCACGCGACGTGCTGGAGGCATTCGGGCGGCTCTGCGACGGTGTCGACGACCCCGACGTGGCGTCACGCAGCATCGAGATCGCGCATCGTTATCCACAGGAACGGTTCAAACTTCACGACGCCGGCGCCGATGCCGGTCCGGCTGCGGATTCCCAGGCCGGTGGAGGCGCGGCGGAAGGTACGACGACGCCGTCGGCAGCGCACGACTCAGCCGAGGGGCGGCACACCGGGGCGCGAGACGCTGAGATCGAGCAAGGGCAGTCGACCGGGGCCGGAGCGCTGCCGCTCGGTCCGGCGCCTGCCGTGCCGAGTGCGTCCCAGCAGCCCGGCAGCAGCATGGGGATGCCGATGGTGCCCATGGGGCTCGGCGGCATGGGCATGGGCGGCGGTGCGAAACAACGGCAGTCCAAGCACCGCCCGGCGCCGAAAGCCTCGGACGTGTTCGGCGAGCCCGCCCAGGTGGTCCCGCCCGTGATCGGTGAGGACGAGTCCAAGCCCGCGCCGAAACCCCCACCCCGGAAGTGACCGGCCGCCGCGAGGGGGGGGGGGGGGGGGGTGGGAGCGGAGCCGCCGCCGGCCGCCCGCGCCGCGGGGGCGGGGGGGGGGAGCGGGGGGGCGGGCGCGCGGG
>NZ_JBHYIQ010000081.1:28088-31529 GCF_042739895.1 Amycolatopsis sp. NPDC059021 | reverse complement strand
AGGCCCCCCCCGCGCCCGCGCCCTCACACCCCCCCACCCGGAGTCGCGCGGCCCGCCGCCCCGGGCGCCTGGGCCACACACCCGGGCTGGGGCGCCCCGCCACGGGGTGGGGATCGTGGGGCGGCGCGAGTGCAGTTAGCCCGCTAAACGCGGTCAGGGGGCCTTGCGGGTGTCGTCGGCCGCCGCGCGGTTTCGCCGGATGGTGTGCATGACGAACAGGGTGATCAGCAGGGCCACCAGGCCGCCGCCGGTGCCGGCGAGGGCGACGATGATCGCCGCCTGGTCGCGGTCGTTGGCCGGGGGCAGTGTGGCGACCTGCTGTACCGGCTTGACCGACGGCACACCCTCCTCGGAGGACACACTCGCGGTCAGCGCGGCCATCGGGTCGATCACGCCATGGCCGACGAAGTTGTCGTGCCCACCAGGCGCCGCGGGGTGTTGCGCGGTGTTGATGATCCGTCGCATCACGCCCCTGGCGTCCAGGTTCGGGTACTTCGCCTTGATCAGCGCCGCGACGCCGGCCACGTAGGGTGCCGCGAAGCTCGTCCCCTGGATCGGGGTCGGCTCGGAGTTGCCCTCGATCGTCAGGTTCGCCAAGCCTGTGGAGCCCGCCGCCGGATCCAGGGAGATGATGTCCGTACCCGGCGCCGCGACAGTGGTCCACGGGCCGTTGACGCTGAAGTTCGCGACTCCGCCGGAGGGGTCGATCGCGGCCACGGAGATCACGTCTTCGGAGAACCACGGCGGCGTGACGATCGACCGCGGCTGGTTCGGATTCGTCTGGTCGTTCTGCGGGCACGTCTCTGTCGTGTTGCCCGCCGCCGCGACCACGACGACCTTCTGCTGCACCGCGTAGTGCACCGCGGCCTGCAACTGGCGCTCACCGTCGGAGATCCGCCCGTCGGAGGGACGGCAGTTGTCGACCGACATGTTGATCACGGTGGCACCCTTGGCCACCGCGCGCACCACGGCCTGCGCCAGTGTCGTCAGCTTCCCCGCGGTACCGGCCTGGTCCTGCCCGCGGCCGGGGCCTTTCTGCTCGGGCGAGGTCGTGCCGCCTGGTTGGGCACCCTGCCCGCTGCCGCCGCCGTTCGAGGGCGGGAGCTGTGACTTGGAAGCACCCCCCGACGACGGCGGTGCTCCCGATGAGGCCGGTGGGGATGCGGGCGGGGACGAGGGAGCGGACTCCTTGGTGTCCTTGCCGTAGTTCTGGCTGGACTGCCGGATCGACAGGATGGTGGCGTCCGGGGCGACCCCCTTGAACCCGATGTCCGCCGGGGTGTCCGCGGCGATGATGCCTGCGACCTCGGTGCCGTGACCGTCGCAGTCCTCGAGACCGGGCTGGACGCCGTTCTTCGGGTTGGCGACGTAGTCGCCGCCGCTTTCCACGTTCTTGAGCCAGGGGTGTTTGGTGACGCCGGTGTCGATCACCGCGATCTTCTGACCGCCGCCGACGCTGCCGGTCGCGGCCTTCACGATCTCGTGGAGCTTGTCGATCTGCAGGTATTCCTGGCCCCATGGCCTGTTCTTGGGAATGATGTTCTTGCCGAGGCTGCGCTGCACGCACTGTTTGGTCTGGACGTAGTTCTCGTCCGGCTTGCCAGGGTCCCCGGGCGGCGGCGTGTTGCCGATGGGCGGCGGCGCCGCGTAGTAGCCGCCCTCCGAGGGGGACACGCTGGGCTGCTGCGCCCACACCGGCATCGCCACCATCGGGGAGAGAACCCCGATCGCCGCCACGAGCGTGACCGTCGCGGTCCGCCCGGCGCGGCCGAGCTGCCGGCGCGGCCTGCCGCCATTCCGCGCTACCGCCATCTGAACATCATCCGATCGGGTCGACGTCACTTGAAGTTGAGGTGGCGCAGCGTGGTGTAAAGGTCCATGACGCCGAGCGCGAGCGGGAGCACCGTGGCGATGCAGATCGCCTCGATGATTTCCACCGTCCGCCGAAGCGGCGGGGAGAACCGCTGGTTCGGGAAGATCACACCGACCACCAGTGAGCCCGCCGCCACCAGGATGAGCGCGCCGAAGACGTACAGCACGCGTGCCTGCGGGGTCGCCGTCCACATCCAGCCGAGCAGGATGCCCGCCGCGGAGACCATGCCGGTCGTGAGCAGGGCGATCGCCTGGCTGCCGTTCGCGTACGCCCGCGCGCGAAGCAGCAGCACGAGGCTGGCGACGACGCCGAGGATGATCCCGAACGGGCCGGGCGCGGTCGACGCGATGATCGCGGCGATCGCCGTCGTGACGCCGCAGCCGATCATGAGGCCGGTCATGTAGTTGTGCGCGACGGCCGTCCGCCGCTCGATGGCGCGGTAGTCGGGGAAGCCGGAGTCTTCCTTGAGTTCCTCCGCGTTTCCGGGCACGTGCGGCAGCGGTAGCTTCGCGAGCCAGATCGTCGCCCTCGGCAGAATCGAGATGCAGGCGAGGGCGACGGCCGCGGTCCCGGCGGCGATACCGGGCAGCGGATGCGCGACGAACGTGCCGAACAGGAACGCCAGCGCGCCGAACGCGCCCACCGTCGCGGCCGCGATGAACGTCGTGATCCCGGCGCCGATGACGAGGATGCAGACGGACGCGACGATGAGGACGAGCGCGCAGCCCAGCAGGAGATTCGCCCGCAACGACAACCCGGGCACGATGTAGAACCCGCTGACGAACGCCAGCGGCAGACCGCCCGCGGCGGCGACGAGCACACCGGTCGCCTCGGCCTGGTACGCCTTGGCCAGCGTCGCGCCGACCGCGACGCACGCGATCGCGCCGACACCGCCCGCGATCGCGGCGGCAAGCGCGGTCCCGCCGTAGAACGAGCCGCTCAGGAACAGCGCGAGCGCGGCGGCGACCAGCGCCAGCCCGCCCGCGACGTGACCGAACCGGCGCGCGGTCTCCTTCGTCCATGGCCGGAAGCTGTCCGGTGAGGACTCGGCGATCGCATCGACGACGTCGTCGTACAGCGGGGGCGGCGGGTTCTCGTTGCGCTTGCGCAGTTGCAGCAGCTCACCGTCGATGATGCCGAGCGAGGCGAGCGTGCGGCTGGGGTCGAGGGGTGCGTCGCCGAGCTTCGCGAGCGCCCAGCCGCCGTGGCGGGCGCCGCCGTCGGGCGTCGTCTCCTTGGCCATGTCCAGCAGCATGGGCAGCAAATCGGCCACCGCGACGTCGGCCGGCAGCGCGACGTCGATCCGGGTGCGCGGTGCCACCACCGTCACCCTGCTGAAAACTGTCGTGCCCGTCGCCACTGCACTGCCCCCGCTCTGATGAGACTGCTCCCGGGGGGAACTTATACCGAACCCGGGTGCCGCTATCACCGACTGTCCGAAATTGACCGGCAAAAGTATGCCCTCGCGACGCCGCTCCAGCGCGCTGACCGCCCCGCCCCTGACCTCGCCGCCGGCCGGCGGGAGGGCCCGCCACACGCCCGCGCGGCGCCCCGACCCCCCGCCCCCC
>NZ_JBHYIQ010000081.1:22870-28078 GCF_042739895.1 Amycolatopsis sp. NPDC059021 | reverse complement strand
CCCCAAATCATAGCCCCTCGCGCCGCCGCCCCCCCGCGCGGACCCCCCGCCCCCACCCCCCCCCCCCGCCGGCTTATCCCCGCAAACCGCCCCGCCGTGCCCCAGGTCCACGTCGCCTGCGGGGTGCGAGGAGAGGGAACGCACACGGGCACGGCGCACGGGCGGGACCGAGCGCAGTTAGCCCGCTAAACGCGCGTCGGGGCGGCCGGGAGAGTGCGTTTAGCGGGCTAAACGCGGTCCCGGGGGCGTGGGAGGGGAGAGGTAGAGAGAGGGGGGGGAGGGCTGCGGGTTCGGTCGCTACTGTCGGTGCCGCGCCCTACACTCGGCGGGCAAGCTCATCGAGTCGATCCTCGAGGTCTCCGGCCGTTCGCGGCATTGGCCGGATTTCCCGCCCGACGTTCGATAGGTTGTTCCGCGCACCTGAGCGCACAAAACGGTGGCCGCCATCGTCGAGTTTGAAGAGGGGTCCTTCGATGAGCACGCTGCAGTTCAAGAAGTCGCCACGGCTGGCAGCGCCACGCCCGCCGGGCGGCGAGGTGCACCTTGAACCGCCACCGGAGGTGCCCCGCACCATCCCCGGCAACATCGTGATGAAGCTGCTGCCCGCGGTCATGATCGTGGCCTCGCTGGGCATGATGGTCTTCATGTTCACCGCGGGTGGACGCAACCCGATGATGCTCATGATGGGCGGCATGATGGTCATGGGGACCGTCGGCATGATGGCCGGCGGTGGTGGCCGTGGCGGCGGCGCCAAGAAGGCCGAGATGGACGAGGACCGCAAGGACTACCTCCGCTACCTCGGCCAGATGCGTGACCGCGCCCGCGAGGCGATGGTCGACCAGCGTGCCGCGCTCGAATGGGTGCACCCGGACCCGCAGACGCTGTGGTCGCTGGCCGCCAGCCGCCGGATGTGGGAGCGCCGCCAGAACGACCAGGACTTCCTGCACCTGCGCGTCGGCCGCAGCTCGCACCGGCTCGCGACCCGGCTGGTGCCGCCGCAAACCGGCCCGGTCGACGAGCTGGAGCCGATCGCCACCCTCGCGCTGCGCCGGTTCGTGCGCGCGCACTCGATCGTGCCCGACCTGCCGACGCAGATCACCCTGCGCGGGTTCGCCGCCGTGAGCATGCAGGGCGACCGCGAGCTGACCCGCTCGCTGACGCGCGCCCTGCTCTGCCAGCTGGTCACGTTCCACAGCCCCGACGACGTCCTGATCGCCGTCGCCACCGCGGGCCGCGCGAAGTCCGAATGGGAATGGGCGAAGTGGCTGCCGCACGTGCAGCACCCGACACTGGCCGACGGCATCGGCCAGCTCCGCATGATGGCCGGCTCGCTCGCCCAGATCGAGCAGTGGCTCGACGAGGAGCTGCGCGACCGCCAGCGCTTCTCCCGCAACGCCACTCCGGCGCCCGACCAGCCGCACGTCGTGATCATCGTCGACGACGCCGAGGTCACCCGCGAGGAACAGATCATCCTGGAGGAGGGCCTGGTCGGCGTCACGCTGATCGACCTGTCCGACTCCATCGGCAACCTCGCCGCCCGCCGCGGTCTCCGGCTGGTGGTCGAGGAGAAGCGGCTCGGCGCGCGCAGCGCCGGCGGTGTCGAGTGGTTCGGCCGCCCGGACCGCCTGTCGGTGGTCGAGGCCGAGGCGGTGGCCCGGCTGATCGCGCCGTACCGGGTGGGGTCCGCGGCGCAGGACGCCAGCGAGGACGAGCCGCTGCTGTCCAACCCGACGCTGCTCGAACTGCTCGGCATCCCGGGCGACCCGATGACGTTCGACGTCCAGCAGGCGTGGCGGCCGCGCCCGGTCCGGGACCGCTACCGCGTCCCGTTCGGGGTCGGCGAGTACGGCCAGGCCGTCGAGCTGGACATCAAGGAAGCCGCGATGGAGGGCATGGGCCCGCACGGCCTGTGCATCGGCGCGACCGGTTCCGGTAAGTCGGAGTTCCTCCGCACGCTGGTGCTGGGCATGCTGGCCACGCATTCTTCGACGACGCTCAACTTCGTCCTCGTCGACTTCAAGGGTGGTGCGACGTTCCTCGGTCTGGACGACGCACCACACGTCTCCGCGGTCATCACCAACCTCGCCGACGAGGTCACGCTGGTCGACCGTATGAAGGACGCGCTGGCAGGCGAGATGAACCGGCGCCAGGAGGCGCTCAAGAACGGCGGTAACTTCAAGAACGTCTGGGAGTACGAGAAGGCCCGTGAAAACGGCGCCGACCTCGACCCGCTGCCCGCGCTGTTCATCGTCGTCGACGAGTTCTCCGAGCTGCTGTCCGCGAAGCCGGACTTCATCGACCTGTTCGTCGCCATCGGCCGGCTGGGCCGGTCGCTGCAGATGCACATGTTGCTCGCCTCGCAGCGCCTGGAGGAAGGAAAGCTGCGCGGTCTCGACTCGCACCTTTCCTACCGGATCGGCCTGAAGACGTTCTCCGCGGCGGAATCCCGCGCGGCGATCGGGGTGCCGGACGCGTTCGAGCTGCCGTCGATCCCGGGTTCGGGGTACCTCAAGTACGACACCTCCACGATGGTGCGGTTCAAGGCGTCCTACGTTTCGGGCCCGTACCGGCCCGCGGGGATCAAGGCGGCGGGGCCCGCGGCGACGGTCGTCCGCGCGGACAAGCGCCCGCAGCTGTTCGTCCCCGACTTCATCGAACTGCCGAAGGAGCCGGAGCCGCAGCAGATCGAGGAAGAGGCGCCGAAGCAGGAACGGCAGTCCGACGAGGCGGTCGAGCCGAGCGAGCTCGACGTCATCGTCGGGCGGCTCGTCGGCCAGGGCCCGCCCGCGCACGAGGTGTGGCTGCCGCCGCTGAACGAGCCGAACTCGCTGGACACCCTGCTGCCGAACCTCAACCCGACCGACGACCGCGGCCTGTCCCCGGTCGGTTTCTTCGGCAACGGGCGGCTTCAGGTCCCGCTCGGCATCGTCGACCGCCCGTACGAACAGCGGCGTGACGGCCTGTGGGCGGACTTCTCCGGCGCCGCCGGGCACGGCCTGATCGTCGGCGGCCCGCAGTCGGGCAAGTCGACGATGCTGCGGACGCTGATCATGTCGATGGCGCTGACGCACACGCCGGAAGAGGTCCAGTTCTACTGTCTCGACCTCGGTGGTGGCACGCTCGGCGGGCTCGCCGACCTGCCGCACGTCGGTGGTGTCGCGGTGGCGCGGCGCGAGCCGGACAAGGCCCGCCGGATCGTCGCCGAGCTGACCACCCTGCTCACCGAGCGGGAGGGCCGGTTCGCCGCCATGGGCATCGACTCGATGAACGAGTTCCGCAACCGGAAGCGCCGCGGGGAGATCAAACCGGAGCAGGACGCCTTCGGTGACGCGTTCCTCGTGGTCGACGGCTGGAAGGCGCTGCGAGAGGACTTCGAGGAGCTGGAGACCTCGATCACCCGGCTCGCCATGCAGGGTCTGTCCTACGGCGTACACGTCGTCGTCGGTGCCAACCGGTGGGCCGACATCCGCCCGGCGATCAAGGACATGCTCGGCACGCGCTTCGAGCTGCGGCTCGGTGACCCGAGCGAGTCCGAAGTGGACCGTCGCGCCGCGGTGAACGTCCCGGCCGGGCGGCCGGGACGCGGGATGACCCGGGAAAAGCTGCACATGCTCACCGGGCTGCCGCGGATCGACGGCTCCAGTGACCCCGACACGATCGCCGCCGGCGTCGCCGACGCGGTCGCGAAGATCAAGGGTGCCTGGCGGGGCCGCCCGGCACCGCAGGTCCGCCTGCTGCCCGAGATGGTCACCTACGACGAGGTTCTCCGGCTGGACAGCAAGCGGGCCACGAAGCTGGTGCCCATCGGGGTCAACGAGGAAGATCTTCAGCCGATCTACCTCGACTTCGACGCGGAGCCGCACTTCTTCGCGTTCGCGGACGGCGAATCGGGCAAGACCAACCTGCTCCGGCAGATCGCGCGCGGTATCTCCGAGCGCTACTCGCCGAAGGAAGCCGTCACCCTGCTGGTCGACTACCGGCGCACCATGCTCGGGTTCCTCAGCGGGGATTCGCTGCTCGGCTACGCGGTGTCGGCGACCCAGCTGGACAGCATGGTCAAGGACGTCTACGGGTCGATGACGCGGCGGCTGCCCGGGCCGGACGTCACGCAGGAGCAGCTGAAGAACCGCTCCTGGTGGACCGGTCCCGAGCTGTTCATCCTCGTCGACGACTACGACCTGGTGGCAACCCAGAGCAACAACCCGCTCAAGCCGTTGTCGGAGTTCCTTGCGCAGGCGAAGGACGTCGGGCTGCACCTCATCGTGGTCCGCCGCACCGGTGGTGCCAGCCGTGCCATGTACGACCCGATCCTCGGCAAGCTGAAGGAACTGTCGGCGCCGGGCATGGTGATGAACGGCTCGAAGGACGAGGGCACCCTGGTCGGCAACATCAAGGCCGGGCCGATGCCTCCGGGCCGGGGCAACATGCTGACGCGCAAGTGGGGCAAGCAGCTGATCCAGGTTTCGTGGATCCCGCCGGAGTGATGCCCGCGAAGGACAGGAGAACGACGATCTGCGGGAGTGGCTGGTGACGTTACGGGTAGCGGTGGACTTCGGGACATCGAGTACCTGTGTCGTCGCCTCCGTGAACGGGCGCGAACCGCAGGTCGTGGTGATCGACGGCCAGCCGCTGATGTCGTCGGCCGTCTACGCGGCGCCCGACGGCACGTTGTTCGTCGGCCAGGAGGCGGAACGGCAGGCCGCGGTCGACCCGTCGCGGTACGAGCCGCACCCGAAGCGCCGGATCGACGAGGGCGAGCTGTTGCTCGGCGAAAACGTGCTCCGGGTGACCGATGTGGTGCACGCCGTGCTGGCCCGCGCGGTGACCGAGGCACGTCGGCTGGCCGGTGAGGCCGAGGTCGATCTGCTGGTCCTCACGCACCCCGCGGACTGGGGTGCGATCAGGACGAGGTTGCTGCGCCAGGCCGCGGGGCGGCTGGCGCAGGAGGTCGCCCTGGTGCCGGAACCCGTCGCGGCGGCCGTCTACCACGCGGCCACGTTCGCCCCGGCGGACCTGAAGTCCGACCGCACCGTCGAATTCAGTGGCCGCCCCGGCGACACCCTCGCCGTTCTCGATCTCGGCGGTGGCACCGTCGACGTCAGTGTCGTCACCCGCACACCCCCGCCCGCTGCGTTTAGCGGGGGAAACCCAGGGGCGCGGCCGCGGGGGGGCGGGGTGGCGGTGGTGGCGACCAGGGGGGGCCCGAGT
>NZ_JBHYIQ010000081.1:16908-22860 GCF_042739895.1 Amycolatopsis sp. NPDC059021 | reverse complement strand
CACAGGCCTGGTATTGGGTCTCCACCCCCACCCCCCCCCGGGTGGGTTTTGGGGGGCTAAACGCAGCGGCGCGGCCGCAGCGGGGCGGGTTCCAGGTGCTGGCGACCAGGGGCGACCCGAGTTTCGGCGGCGCGGACATCGACCAGGCGCTGCTCGAGCACGTCGGCTCGCTCGTCTCGTCCGCGGACCCGGCGGCCTGGCGGCAGCTGGTCGAGGGCCGTGAACTCGCGGACCGGCGCCGCAGGCGTGTGCTCCGGCAGGACGTGCGCGGTGCCAAGGAGACACTGTCGCGGCACGCCTACACGGACGTGCCGATGCCGCCGCCGTTCGCGGACGCCCACGTGACCCGCGAGGATCTCGAGCGGCTGATCGGCGCGCCGCTCGGACGCGCCGTGGAGCTGACGAGCGCGGCCATCGCCGACGCCGGGCTGCGGCCGAAGCAGCTGACCGCGATCTTCCTGGTCGGCGGGTCGAGCCGGATTCCGATGATCTCGCGGTTGACGCACGAGCGGACCGGCGTCGTGCCGACGAGCCTGGACCAGCCGGAGACGGTCGTGGCCAGAGGCGCGCTCCGCGCCGTGCTCGTCGATCCCGATCGCACCGGTTCGCTGCCGGGCACCACCATGGCCCGTCTCGGCGCCATGCCCGGCGGCGTTCCCCCGGCCGAGCACCGCACCGAGGTCGTCCGGCCCGGGGACGTCCCGCGCCCCGCGGCGTCTCCGCCCGCCGCGCCCCCCGCACCTCGCACGGGCGACCCGCGCGCCACGCCGCCTCGCCCCACCGAACCGCACCCCAGCTTCCCGCCCCGGCCCGCCCCAAGCGCGTTTAGCCCGCTAAACGCAGCGCGCCAGGGGCCGCCGGCGTCGCCGCCCCGAGGTCAGGCAGCGGTTCCGTGGGGATCGTCGGCGCCGGAGCAGGGCGGCGACACGAAGCGGGTCGGGCGCGCCGGACGCTCGAAGCGGTCCAAGCTGCTCTGGATCGTCGCGGCCGTGGTGGTGGTCGCGCTGGGCGCCACCGGCCTGGTCGTGATGCTGAACCAGGGCGGCGCGGACAAACCTCCCGGGCGCCCCCTCGCCCAGTACGACTACCGCTTCATCGCGCCACCGGACTGGGTCCAGACCGACGACCGGGTCGCCGAGAAGCAGGTCGTCATCCATCCCCAGGACTCCCCGGCGGGCTTCGATCTGGTGGTCGCCCAGGAGTACCCGATGAACTACGACGCCACCGCCGATCGCCGGCAGCTCGTCGACGATCTGCGAGGCCAGGCCGCTCGCTACCCCGAGCGCTACAGCGCGTACGACCCCAACGCGTCCTACGCCGGCCGCCAGGTGATCGCCTATCAGGAGACGAAGGACCAGGCGAGGGTCTTCTGGTACGTCGTCGTGCAGGGCCGGATCCGGGTGCACATCGGCTGCCAGTACAGCGTGCCCGCGCTTCAGCAGCGGGTGAGCGCGGCCTGCCAGCAGGTCGCCCGCACGCTCGAGGTCGTCAACTGAAAGGGGCGCCTCGTGCCGTCCGAACCCGAGACCGCCGCCGCGGCCTTCACCCGTGCGGGGCAGGACGCGGTGACCTACGCTCGCCGCGTCGCGGGTGACGCGCTGGCGCGCAACGAACGTCATCGTGGCGAGAACGCGGAGCTGATCAAGCAGTTCGGCCGCGGCAGGCTCGCGGGCCGCGCCACGGATCCCACACCGGGCGCGCTGCGCGGGGCCGCGAAACGGTTCCGCGCCGCGCGGGGACTTCCGGTTCCGCAGCTGCCGTCGGCGGCCGAGTTGGTTCCCCCGAAGCCGGAACCGGAGCCGTCCGCACCGCGAAGGCCGCGTCCCGCCGAGGAGGAAGCGGACTTCTCCGAGTCGCGAATCATGATCCGCGATCAATGAACGCGGGCGCACGTGACCACTGTGCGTATGTTAAGTCGCCTGGTGGAGGTCCCCTTTTCGGGGAACGACCCGATCGCGGCGCAGGCTCGTGGAATACCGCGTGCGATCGGTTCCCGCCCCCGGCGTTCACTCAAGCAACTACTTGCGGGCAAACGGCGACACAGGGGAACCGGACATGGCAATGTCTCCGTCGTAGGTCCGTACGAAACAAACACGACCTAGTGCGGACAACCACTAACGAAGGGGGTAGCTCCCATGGCTGGCGGTTTCAAGGGAACTCCGGAGCAGTTCACCCAGGCCGAGCAGCGCGTCACCGAGGTGCGCGTCGCGATGGACCAGAACCTGTCGACGCTGCGCGACCGCATCGAGGCGACCCGCGCGGGCTGGCAGGGTGACGCGCAGAAGGCCTTCGACAAGGTGATGCAGCGCTTCGACGAGGACGGCCGGGGGATCAACCAGTCCCTGCAGAACATCGCGAACCTGCTTCAGGAAGCCGGTTCCAAGTACAAGCGCTCGGAAGAGCAGCAGCAGGAGATCATGAGCGCCGTGAACAAGGGCTTCGACGTTCTCGGCTGAGTGTCACCTCTTGACCTTTTCCCACCCATATTCTTTCCGACAAACAAAGGGAGTGCACCATGGCTGACGGCATCGTTGTCGATTATGGCGTCATCAACGCCGCTGCGGACGACTGCAACTCGACCGGCAAGGAACTGCAGGCCGCGTTCGACAAGCTGAAGGACGACCTTCGCCCGCTGACCCACGACTGGGAAGGTGCCGCGCGTACCCAGTACGACGAGGCCCAGCGCGTGTGGGACCAGAAGTTCGAGGACCTCAAGCAGGTTCTGGCGCAGATCGCCACCGCGCTGCCGCAGATCGCGGACGGCTACCAGGGCACCGAGCAGGGCGTCAAGGACCTGTTCTGAGCTACCTCGCCCCGGATAACCACGGCGGGCCCGGCACCTTGCGGTGTGGGCCCGCCGTTTCCGTTGGGGGACAAGGAAGAAACGACCTCAGTGCGGGGCGCCGACCTCGTACTCCGGCTTGTCGTTGAGCACCCGCACGGTGACCTTCTTCGGCTGGCCCCCGATCTGCAGGGTGCAGTCGAACGTCGTGCCGTTGTCGGCGAGCTGGTTCGCCGGGCACTGTACATTTTGGACGTTGGGTTCGCCGTAACTCTCGTTCAGCACCCGGGTCACACCGTCCTGAAGGGACTTCTGCTCGAGGACGTCACCGCGGAACGCGCCGAGCAGCCACGCGCCGACGCCCCCGACGACGACCACGAGCACGCCGATTCCGCCGTACAGCAACGGTTTCTTCGAACGTTGCCGTTTCTCGCCGGTTTCCGGGGAAAACGCTCCGAGCCCGCCGTACTGCGAAGGCTGGAACCCGCCACCGAACTGCTGGCCGGACGGCGGCGTGCCGGTGCCCGCCGCCGGTGTCTGCTGCGGTTCTGGGCTCGGCTGCCACTGCTGACCGGGCTGCTGCTGCCACTGTCCGCCGGGCTGCGGCGCGGACGGCTGCTGTGGCGCCGGGGGTTGCTGCCACGGCCCGGAAAAGGAACCGGTGCCACCGGGTTGCGGCGACTGCTGCCACTGCCCGGTGTAGGACCCGGTGACCGCGCCGGGCTCGGCGTTCTGCTGCCACTGGCCGGCGTGCGGGCCGGTGGCCTGCTGCTCGGGCTGCCACTGCTGCTGCGCGCCGCCGGTGTTCGGCTGCCACCACTGCTGCGGCTGCTGGTCGGGCGGCTGGCTCATCGGAGATCCCCTCGGGGCGCGCGGGCGGTCTTCACGTCGTCGGCCACGTCAGTTACCCCTCGCTTCGGCGATCTTGTCGAACAACGCGTCCTTCGCCGCCTTGTCCGGCAACGCGGTGATCTGCGCGGGATCGGGCAGCTTGGGTAGGTCCTGCGCGCTGGCCTTCCCGGTGAACCGGAAGTCGTACCGCAACTCGACCTTGTGGCCGCCGCCCTCGAACTTCGCCTCCATGACCATCTGGTCCAGGCTCCCGTCCGGGTTGAGCAGGATCTTGGTCGGGATGACCGCCTTGCGCAGCTCGGGGGTGATCTGGTTCTTGATCGACGGGGGGAGCTGCTCCACCGGGCGGGTGAGGAAGGCGTCGAACGACACGTCGGCGGTGAGCTCGGTCTTGCCGTCCTTGCCGACCTTCGCGCCCTTCACCGTCTTCTTGTCCGCGTTGTAGGACAGCGCGACGGCGTCGGCCATCTTGCAGGCGGTGAGGATGCCGGCGAACGCGCACTTCATCGTCAGCCCGCCCTCCGGCTTGGGCATCGACACCCACGAGGTCGGGGCGGCTCCCTTGAACACCGGGCCGAGGTACATGTACTCGAGGGCGCCGTCGGCCGGGGTGAAGGTGTCGAGGACGTCGTCGGGGTTCTTCTGCGAGCGGTTGTGGACCACCCGGCTCTCCGGGCTGCCGGTGCGGGCCGAGGTGATGACGCTGTGCGCGTACTTCTCGTCGAAGCGGAAGTAGTTGTCCGAGGAGGTGGTGACGTCCCGCTGGTCGGCGATGACGTCCTGGAGCTTGTTCATGGCGGTCTCGAACTTGCCGCCGACGTACGCCGCGGCGTCGTCCCCCTTGGGCAGCGCGGTGCCGGCGCGGGCCTGGCCGCACGCGGTGGTCAGCACCAGCACGGCGCCGAGCGCGCAGATGATCGTGGTTGGCCGTTTCCTCATCGCCGTTCCCCTGGTCGAGTCCACCCGCTCCGGGTGTACGCGGATCGTCTCATTCTCGCGTGTCGTGGGCGGCGGTGCGGGCGGTTCGCGTGGTCCGGCGGGTAGAGTTTTGCTGCGTCCACCCGGCTGGGACCCTAGTATGCGAGTCTGGAGCCACCCCCGCTGTGTGGGTCCGCCGGACGTGGGGGTATCTTCATATGTCGTTGTGCGCTGCGGCGCGTAAGCGCTAGGCCCGCACAGAACCCACACGCAATGTTGACGACGAGGTAGACCCTTGCCCACGTACAGCCCCAAGCCCGGCGACGTCACTCGTGCCTGGCACGTGATCGACGCCGAGGATGTCGTGCTCGGCCGGCTCGCGACCGAGGTCGCCACGCTGCTGCGCGGCAAGCACAAGCCGACCTACGCCCCGCACGTGGACACCGGTGACTTCGTCATCATCGTCAACGCCGAGAAGGTCGCACTCACCGGTAACAAGCGCGAGCAGAAGTTCGCGTACCGGCACAGTGGTTACCCTGGCGGTCTGCGCAAGCGCTCGTTCGGTGAGCTGCTCGACACCAAGCCGGAGCACCTTGTCGAGAAGGTCGTCAAGGGCATGCTGCCGAAGAACAAGCTCGGCCGCGCGCAGGCGAAGAAGCTCAAGGTCTACGCCGGCCCGGAGCACCCGCACGCCGCGCAGTCGCCGCAGGCGCGCGAGATCACCAAGATCGCGCAGGTCGCGCAGTGAGTGAGGAACAGTCTGTGACCAGCACCGAGACCGAGACCCCCGCGGTCACCGAGACTCCCGCGGTCGGCGAAGCCGTCGCGACGAGCGAGACGCCGGCCGCGCCGCGTCCCTCGCGTGCCGCCGGTGGCAACGCCCAGACCGTCGGCCGCCGCAAGGAGGCCGTCGTGCGGGTGCGCGTCGTTCCCGGTACCGGGGTGTTCAAGCTCAACGGCCGCACGCTCGAGGAGTACTTCCCCAACAAGGTGCACCAGCAGCTCATCCGTGAGCCCCTGGTCACGGTGGAGAAGCCGGACTCCTTCGACATCTTCGCCAACCTCCACGGTGGCGGGATCTCGGGCCAGGCCGGTGCGCTGCGCCTGGCGATCGCCCGTGCGCTGGTCGAGGTCGACGCCGACGACCGCCCGGCGCTGAAGAAGGCCGGCTTCCTGACCCGTGACGCGCGCGCCACGGAGCGGAAGAAGTACGGCCTCAAGAAGGCCCGCAAGGCCCCGCAGTACAGCAAGCGCTGATTCGCGCCCCAGGCGCAACCCACGGGAGCGCCGGCGCCGCGCGCCGCTAGTTGGGGCCCGGGGGTTGTCTGGGGGGCCGCCCCCCCGGAGAACCACCCCCCCCCCCCCCCCCCCCCCCCCCCCCCCCCCCCCGAGTGAGCGGG
>NZ_JBHYIQ010000081.1:4748-16898 GCF_042739895.1 Amycolatopsis sp. NPDC059021 | reverse complement strand
CACCCACCACCCCACCCCGCCCCCCACACAGAGATATATCTAAGCGCGACCGTCGCCATAGAACTACCCCGTGAGCAGCGCACGCTTAGTGTTCGGATGGGCGCTCCCGTGTTTTCCGGGGCCGTCCGCCCCCTGTTCCCACCACCCCCTCGCCCCACCCTGCCCGCCCCGGCCAAGCGCGTTTAGCGGGCTAAACGCACTTCCCGGGACCCGGCGGAGCGCGTTTAGCGGGCTAAACGCGCTCGGGCCCGTAGCCGGACGGTGAGGTGAGGGGGCTACCTTGTCTCGTGGTTGGTCGCACATGGAGGTCGACAGATGGCTCGCCTATTCGGTACCGACGGCGTGCGGGGTCTCGCCAACGCCGAGCTGACTCCGGAGCTCGCCCTCTCGCTGGCGGCCAGCGCGGCGCGGGTGCTCGCCGCCCACGACCGCTCCCACCGCCCGGTGGCCGTCGTCGGACGTGACCCGCGTGCCAGCGGCGAGATGCTGGAGGCCGCGGTCGTCGCGGGCCTCGCCTCCGCCGGCGCCGACGTCCGCCGTGTGGGCGTCCTGCCCACCCCGGCCGTCGCCTACCTCGTCGGCGCGCTCGACGCCGACCTCGGGGTGATGATCTCCGCGTCCCACAACCCCATGCCGGACAACGGCATCAAGCTCTTCGCCGCGGGTGGCCACAAACTGCCCGACGGCATCGAGGACGAGATCGAGGCCGGGCTCGCCGCGCAGGCGACGCGCCCGACCGGTGTCGGCGTCGGTCGTGTCACCGACGTCCCGGACGCTCTCGACCGCTACGCCGAGCACCTCGTCGCGGCCACTCCGCACCCGCTCGCGGGCCTGAAGGTCGTCGTCGACTGCGCCAACGGCGCTTCGTCGGCCGCTGCTCCCGAGGTGTACCGCCGCGCCGGCGCCGAGGTCGTCGCGCTGCACGCCGAGCCGGACGGCATCAACATCAACGAGCACTGCGGCTCCAACCACCCCGAACTCCTGCGTGCCGCCGTCGTGGAACACGGCGCCGACCTCGGCATCGCGCACGACGGTGACGCCGACCGCTGTGTCGCGGTGGACGCGGCGGGCGAGCTGATCGACGGCGACCAGATCATGGCCGTCCTCGCGCTCGCCCTGGCCGAGTCCGGCGAGCTGACCAAGGACACGCTGGTCGCGACCGTGATGAGTAACCTCGGCCTGCATCTGGCCATGCGCGCGCACGGCATCAACGTCGTCACCACCGCGGTCGGTGACCGGTACGTCCTCGAAGAGCTGCGGGCCAGCGGGTTCGCGCTCGGCGGCGAGCAGTCGGGCCACGTCGTGCTGCCCACGCACGCCACGACCGGGGATGGCCTGCTCACCGCGCTGCGCCTGATGAGCCGCATGGCCGCGACCGGCAAGCCGCTGGCCGAGCTGGCCGCGGTGATGAACCGCCTGCCGCAGGTCCTGGTCAACGTGCCGGTGGCGGACAAGGCCGCGGTGGCGGGCTCGGCCGCCGTGCGCGACGCCGTCGGCGCTGTCGAGGCCGAACTCGGCGAGGAAGGCCGGGTGCTGCTCCGCCCGTCCGGCACCGAGCAGCTCGTCCGCGTCATGGTCGAAGCCCCCGCGCAGTCCACCGCCCAGGCGGCGGCCGATCGACTCGCCGGAGTGGTGTCCGCGGTCTCGTAGCGGCGGGTCTGACCGTCCGCCGGGCGATCCGGCCGACTCGCTGCGCCTGCGTTACCTGCCC
The DNA here is from genome assembly GCF_042739895.1 of Amycolatopsis sp. NPDC059021. Classification (NCBI taxonomy): domain Bacteria; kingdom Bacillati; phylum Actinomycetota; class Actinomycetes; order Pseudonocardiales; family Pseudonocardiaceae; genus Amycolatopsis; species Amycolatopsis sp. NPDC059021. The sequence continues at coordinate 15,187 of NZ_JBHYIQ010000081.1, read as the reverse complement.
GGTACATTGCGTGTGCGGGGATGGCACCGATCGGGCGTTCGCCGCGTCCCAGTGCGGACGGACGCAGGTGCTCAGGTGAGGGGGCGTGATGGCGGGTAAGGGTCACAAGGTCGATCCGGCTCAGCTGAACGAAGCGGCGAAGGCGTTGGAGGATCTGCCCAAGCAGGCCTGCGAACAGCCGATCGTGGCGGTCGAGCAGATCGTCCTGACCCCGGACAACTTCGGGCCCGCGCACAAGGACTGCTTCAAGGGATATTCCGAGAGCATCCAGAAGCTGGCCAAATGCGCGCGCAGCTATCTGGCGGCTTCGGACGAGTTCGGCCGGAAGCTCGCGGCGTCGAAGAACCTGTACCAGTCCAATGAGGACGAGACCGCCGCCGAAGTGAGGAAGCACTGATGGGCCTCGCGGGCGTCGGCAGCGATGACGGCAAGGACATTCCGAGCCGTCAGGAGATCGACCAGATCCTCAACGACCCCAACGTGGGGATGGACGTCAAGCGCCAGCTGGCGCTGGAGTACATCGACTACGTCGAGGATGAAACGCCGGAGTCGTGCGGTTTCGCGAGCGAGGACGAGCGCAACAAGTACCGCGATTACCTGAAGTCGCTGCACAACGACTGGATCACCGAAGGCGACATCAACGGCAACAACGGTGGCCTCAGTGATCTCAAGGACATCTACAAGGAAGCCAAGGGCGAGTACGACAAGAGCCGCCAGGCCGGTCGCGACAACGACCGCGCCGCGCTCAACAGCGACGCCGCCAAGACGCAGGCGATCGCCGGACGGGCGACCGAAACCGACCCGGGCTGCGCGAACTCGAAGGAAATCTTCGACCCCGGGCTTTCCGCTTTCAAGGTGTACGAGAACTTCTACCCGCTGTACGTCACGGCGTCGCGGATCACCGGCGCCGGGGGCGCCCTCGTTTCTCTCGAGGAGTTGCGGCGGCTCTACCACGAGCAGGACAACATCCCGTTCAACCTGTTCAAGGCCAGCGCGGACGAGCTGACGGCGGTGAGCGGCGCGGTCGACAACTCGTCGAAGGACGTCGCGGGCAAGCTGCAGAATTCGCTGGGTACCTGGGAAGGCGACGCCGCCGACCAGGCGCGCGAATACCAGAAGGCGTATGCGGAGAAGAACAGGCTGGTCGCCGAAGCGTTCAAAGCGGCGGCCGAAGGGCTGCTGCGGGTCAACGGGTCGATCGGCAGGTTCTGCCAGGACAAGGTCGGCTGGCTCCAGAAGTGGTACGCCGACAGTGTCAACGGGGCGACCATCCAGGACATCGAGCGGATCGTCCGCATCGCGGACGGCAGCTGCAGCCAGAACGACATCAAGCACTGCATCGGTTTTCTCAGCATCGACGCCAAGAACGCGTTCAACGACGACTGGGGCGACCTGGACCAGAGCACCATCGACGAGGTGATCACGCCCCAGGCCAAGGCGTGGCTCAAGGACGTCTTCCTGGCCTGGTTCGGCAAGCACATCGAGAACTTCCAGCTGGTCTGTTCGAATACCCGCAACGCGGTCAACGACGCGTGGGGGAAGTACTTCGAGTCGCTCGGGAAGGTCGACGAGAACCCGTACGCCGATCTCGGAAAACAGAGCGGTGAGGGAAAGAAGCCCGAGACCGGTGGTGGTGGCCGGGACACCGGTGGTGGCGGGAAGAACACCGGCGGCGACACCGGCGCGCAGGCCGAGGTCGGCCCCATGCCGAAGCCGCCCGAGATGCCCAAGCCACCGGAGATGCCGAAACCGCCCGAGGTACCGGGCCAGGACGTCAACCCGGTCACCCATCAACCGCTCGAAGTGGACCCCGAGACCGGCAAGCCCTACCCGATCGACCCGAAGACCGGTGCGGCGCTCAAGTCCGATGTGGACCAGCCGGAGACGATGACGGTCGAACAGGGCGACCACAAGATCTCCATGGCCGAGCCCGGCAAGGACGGCAAGATGGGGATCAGCGTCGACAACGGTGCTGGTCCGCCGAAGGACTACAAGCTCGACTTCGGGGATGGCAAGGAGCACACGCCGCAGGACGGGACGGCCGCGGGCGGCGCGATCCATCACGACACCGCGGCGCGCCTGGCCCAGCAGCCGGAGACCGCGGGTCAGAGCTACCAGCCAGGGCCGGACGGGAAGATCCACATCGAGGACGGGAACCTCAAGATCACCGCCGAGCGTCCGCAGGGCGCCGAGGGGCCGACGGTGGTCACCGTCGACGACGGTTCCGGTCATCCGACGAAGTACACCCTCGGCGAAGACAACCCGGCCGACGCCGCGAACAAACACGCCGCCTCAGCGAGCCCTGTCGATCAGGGCGCCGGGCAGCCTGCTGCCGCGCACTCCGTTGCTCAGCCGGAGAGCCGGGATCAGGCTCCGGCCGTCGAGCACAGCCGGGAAGACCTGGCGGGCGACGCCTCCGGCGGCCGCCACCACGCGGCGACCGACGGCGGTGCCGGGGGAGGCGCGGCCGATGCCACGCCCGCGGCGGCGCACGGCACGTCCGGAGCGGGTGACGCCGTGCCCACGACGGCAGGTGAGGGTCAGGCCGTCCCGGCGTCGAACGAAGCGACGACCGCGCAGTCGATCGCGGACCCGACCGACAGTCACGGCGGGATCGGCCAGCGACCGGACAGCGGTCTCGGCCAGGCGTCCGATCCGGCGGGGATGACCGGCGGGGGCGGCTCGACGATGCCGGCGCCGACGGGGCTCGGCTCGGCGCCGGACGGTACCCAGCCGATGCCCGCGTCCATGGGGATGATGGGCGGCGGAATGATGGGTGGCGGGGCGGGCGGTGGCCAGGCCGGTGGCGGCGAGGACCAGCAACGCTCGTCCAGCAGCTACCGCGTCGACGGCGGGTTGTTCGAAACGGCGCCCGCCGGAGGCCGGATCAGCGGTTCGATCGACGACGATGGTGTGATCGGTTCTCGATAGCGCGATCGTCGCGGTGGTGGGGAGGACGAACTCGTGAGTCCCGAAGAGGATCTCGCAGCTCTGAAGCACAAGCTCGCCGGGCTCGAACGGGAGAACGGCGACCGCATGTACCTGGTCGAGCAGCGGGCCGCGAAGGCGGTGGAGGAGAGCCGGGAAGCCGGCGACAAGCTGCGCCGGGAGACCGACGAAGCGCTCACGAAGCTGCTCGAACAGAAGCGCCGGGCGGAAGCGGCGGGTGGCTGGGTCACGGAGTCGACGGTCGGCGACAAGGTCGACGACGAGAACGACTTCGGCTTCGAAGAGGACGAGACGGAAAACGAACGTCGCGCGGGCTACCGTGCCGCGGACGCACCGCCGCCTGCTGCGTACCCCGCCGCTCCACCACCCCCTCCGTCTCCGCCCGTGCCTCCACCCGCCGTGACCCCCGCCCCCGCCGCCGGGCCCGGGCGCGGCGCCGGGCGCCACCGCCGCCCAGCCCACTCCGACGACGACGATTTCGCCAACACCGACTGGCTGGCCACCTGACCCACCCCGAGCGCGTTTAGCCCGCTAAACGCACCCCGGCGCCCCCGGCCGTGCGCCGTTTTCGGGCGAAACGCGGCGCGGAGCCTTGCTAAGCCAGCGCGCACCCCGCCGCACACCCCCGCCCCCCCCACCCCCCCCACCCGCGCCCAAGCACACCCAAACACACCACCCCGCCCCCCCGCGGCGCGCGTAATCCCCGCCCAAACCCCCGGCGCTGAGCGTTGCTAAGCAATCGGGCACCCCGCCGCACTCCTCGGCCGACCCGGCCACGCGGCTCGGCCCGGCGGACCGCGTTTAGCCCGCTAAACGCGCTCGGGCGCTGTGGGCGAAGTGCGTTTAGCGGGCTAAACGCACTTGGTGGGGGAGATGCGGGTGACCTGGGCGTATTCCAGGCCGTGGAACACGGGGTGGGTCTTGTACCGCACCTCGCCGACGACATGGGAGGAGGTGAGGACCGCGGACAGCGCCCGCAGCGCGACCTCCCCCTCGGCGACCGCGACGCGCGAACCCGGGCACGCATGCCGCCCGAGCCCGAACGCGAGCCCGTCACCGAGCGGGACGGCGAGCTTGTCGCCTGCCCCGAATGTCACTTCCGACACGGTGAGCGGGCCGGTCACGCGCCGGGCGGCGTACCGTGTCGGCGCGATGTCCTGGACGAGCCGCCGCACCTCGACCTCGTCCGGTTGCCGCGGTCGGCGAAGCAGGTCCAGGCCAGCGAGAGCGAGGAAGTTCATCGAGTTCTCGTACGCGGCGTGCGCGAGCATCACCGGCGTGAGCATGAGCTCGTCCTCCGTGACCCGGCCCGCGTCGTGCGCTTCGCGCAGCAACGCCAACCCGCCGCCCTCGACGGCCGTCGCTTTGAGGAAGAACATCGCAACCCGCAACGCCGCGAGGTCCGCGCCCGGCGGCGCCCCACCCGACCAGACGTCGAGGTTCGCCGCCGTCTCCGAAAGCGCCGTGAGCAGCCGCGCGTCGAGTGGTTCGACGGCACCGAGCACCGCGGTCGTGACCCGCGCGGCGACCGGCCGGGCGAAATCGGCGACGAGGTCGAACGAAGCCGACGTCGCCAGCCCGGCAACCATGTCCTCGATATCGGCGCGGACATCGGACGGCAGCGGTTCCACCAGCGCGATGATCTCCTTGACGACTTCGCGCAACCGCCGGTGCTCGGCGCCGTCCATGAGCAGCAGATTGGCCTGGCCGGTCGCGCCCCCGTCCGGATTGGAGCTGAGCCGCGCGTCACGCAGCGCCCCGACCCGGTCCGCCCGCGCGTCCAGCACGAAGAAGTCGTCCACGTTCGTATGATGCCCACACCGCGACGGGATCGTCTGGAGGATACGGCCGTGCCGGACGAGGTACCCGAGGAAGTACTGCGCACCCCGCTGGTGCTGCGCCTGCTCGATCGTGCCGACGACACGCGTCCCGCTTTCACACACCTCGACTGTTCCGGTGGTGACATGGCCGAGCGGACGCTGACCTGGTCCGCATTGCTGGTCCGAGTCCAAGCGGTCGCGGCGGCGCTGCGCGGGCAGATTCGCCCTGGTGCCCGTGTCGCGATCGTCGCGCGCCAAGATCTTTCCTACGTCGTCGCCTTCTTCGGCGCGTTGTACGCGGGTGCGGTGGCCGTCCCGCTGTCCTCGCCGGATCTGCGAGCACAGCGTGAACGGCTCGTGGGTGCGCTCAACGACTGCGACGCCGAGGTGTGGCTGACGGCCGACGCGATCGCCGATCGGGTGCGGGAGTTCGCCGAAACCGAAGACGTCGCGCGGCCGCGTGCGATTCTCACGGTCGACACGCTGCCCGCCGTCGCGGCCGAGCCTGCTCCGCTCACTCCGGACACCCCCGCGTACTTGCAGTACACGTCGGGCACGACCCGCGCGCCCGCCGGCGTCGTGATCACTCACCGCGCGCTCGCCGCGGCGTGCTGGCAGGTCTGCGCCGCTTACGACGTCGACGACCACACCACCTGCGTCGGCTGGATCCCCTTCTTCCACGACATGGGCCTCATCCAGCTGCTGGCCGGGACGGTGCACAGCGGCGGCAGGTCGGTATTCCTCGCCCCGCTGGAATTCATCCGGCGGCCCGCTCGCTGGCTGACGCTGATGTCGGCCTACCCGAAGACGTTGACCGCGGCGCCGAACTTCGCGTATGACCTGCTCGTCGAGGCCGTTCCCGAGACGCGGCGCCGGGAATTCGACCTCTCCAGTGTGCACATCGCCCTCAACGGCAGTGAACCGATTCGCGCTGCCACCGTCGAAGCGTTCCTCGACGCCTACGAGCCACACGGATTTCCGCGCAGTGCGTACCGCCCGTCGTACGGGCTGGCCGAGGCCACTGTCTACGTCGCCAGTGGTGGCGATACGAACGGGCCAGTCGTGACGCAGGTCGGGGATCGGCGCCTCGTCTCGGTCGGCCGTCCGCGGGGGCAGCGGATCCGGGTGGTCGACCCCGACACCGCTCGCCCCCTCCCCGACGGCACCACCGGCGAGATCTGGGTGCGGGGTCCGAACGTCGCGGCGGGGTATTGGCGTCGGCCCGAACTCACCGACGAAGTCTTCGACGCGCACGTCGACGGCGAAGGCGGCTGGCTGCGTACCGGCGACCTCGGCTGGTGGGACGGCGAGCAGCTCTACGTGACCGGGCGGCGTAAGGACCTGATCATCGTCGACGGCCGGAACCACTATCCCCAGGACATCGAGGACACTGTCGCGGACGCGCACCCCGTACTCGGCCGTGACCGGGTGGCTGCCTTCGCCGTCGATGGCGACGCCGGGGAATCGGTGGTCGTCGTCGCCGAACGGGCTCGTGGCGCGGCGGCCGCCGAAGTCGACGAAGACGAGGTCGCTCGCGCTGCCGCCCGCGCCGTCATCACCGCCCACGACGTCGTACTCCGCGCGTTCCTGCTGGTCAAGCCGGGGGCGCTGCCGCGGACGTCCAGTGGCAAGGTGGTGCGTTCCGCGGCCCGGACGCGGTTCTGGACCTCCCCCGCAGGCTGAGCTCTTCGCCGCCCCCAAGCGCGTTTAGCCCGCTAAACGCGCTTGGCGGGGGTAGGCGAGAATTCGGGGTATGGCCGCTGAGGAGCATGTCGAGAAGATCAAGGCGATCGTGTGCGAGACGTTCGGCGTCGATCCGGCGACGATCGACGAGACGACGCCGTTCGCCGACATGGGCGTCGACTCGCGCCGGCGGGTCCGGCTGCTCGCGACGGTCGAGGTGGAGTTCGGCATCGACATCGATCTGGACGAGCTGGACCGGCTGGTCGACATTCGCAGCGCCGCGCAGTTGCTCGACGAGACGATCGAGGCGGGCGGCAAGCCGCGCAAGCGGGGCCTGCCCGGTCTCCTGCGGCGCCACCGTTTGAGTTAGCAAACCGGGCGAAGCCGCTGCGGTGCGGATGACCGCTGGGTACATTTTGTGTGCATATGCGACGGCACCTGCGGCCGGTCGCGTGCGTCGTACCCAGGACAACCACGGGGACAGCTCGGACGTAAGGGGGCACCGGTCATGCCGGACGGTGGCTACAAGGCGAATTCAGAGGCGATGCTCACAGCGCAGACCGCGCTCGAGCGTGCCGCGGAGAAGACGTCGGGCAAGGCAGACAAGGTGGCTCCCACACCGCTGACCGCGAAGGAGTTCGGCCGGGTGCACGGGGACGCGTTCACCGGCTACCAGAAGGGCATCGAGGCCATCGGCGCGGCCATGAAGGGCTACGCGGGCCAGCTGACCCAGCTCGGCGGCGGTGTCGGCACGGCCGCGACCAAGTACAGCTCGGCCGAGGAGCAGCAGGCCAACGCCGCGAAGAAGGCGAGTAGCTGATGAGCAAGGTCACCAAGGCTGAACTCGACAAGATGATGGCCGACCCGTACGTCACCGCGGGTACCAAGAACGACCTGATGATGGCGGCCTATTTCGGCGGTGACTTCGAGAAGGCCAAGCAGAAATTCCAGGCCGAACACGACGCCAACGCGGCGGCCGACAAGACCGCGCGAGAGAAGGCCGACAAGGCGGAAAAGGATCTCCAGACACTGCAGGGGCCCGCTCCCGGCGGCGTGGGCGTCAAGAAATCGGACGAGGTGCTCGATCTCGGGAATGCGGCACTGGACTTCTTCTCGCAATGGTCCGACCAGATCTGGAACAAGATGCCGGACTGCCCCAGTGCGATCAACTACAAGTCCGATGTCTGGGACAAGTTCCACGAGAACCGGGAAATCAACTTCCAGAAATTCCTCGACGAGGTCGAGGATCTGACCGGCGCGCGCAAGACCACGGACGAGACGCGTGCCGACGCGACCTCCGCGCTCAACACGCTTTTCCACGATTGGAAAGGCGAGGGCGCGACGGCGGCGAAGGTCAAATACGAGCAGCGGATCCAGCCCGACGCCAAGGAACTCATCGACCAGATGGACGGCGTCGTGAAACTGGTCCCGGAGACCATGACGCACATCTACACCGCGCTGAAGACCAAGGTCGACGAGGCGCTGAAGCTGCGTGTCGACGAGGTGGCCAAGGCGCCGCTCTACATCGCCAAACAGGTCATCGAGGTCGCCGCGGGAAAGGTCGACTCGAAGGACAAGCTCAAGGACATCGCCGGGTGGCTCGATTCGGTGTGTCCTGGCAACAATCTCGCCGACCGGCTGGCGCATGACGACTGCAAGCTGAACGACGAGAACAAGGACTACGCGATCGGCGCGGCGAAACAATGGCTGACCGGTTCGTTCACGCCCGAATTCAGCAAGCGGTACGAGTCGTTCAAGGGATTGTGCAAGAACGCGACCGACACGATCAACCAGCACTACCACACGTTGTCGCGGTATATGGAGGAATACACCAACCCGTTCCCGGCTCCGTCGTCGGGCAAGACCGACCCGTCCGGAAACGGGAATGGCAACGGAAACGGTAACGGCAACGGCAACGGAAACGGGAATGGCAAGGGGAACGGGACCGGCGGTGGTACCGGGGGCGGCACCGGCGGTGGAAGCGGCAGCGGGGGCGGCGGCAGCGCCACTCCGCCGTCGGCGTCCGAGCCCAAGCCGGAGGACAAGAAGCCCGAAGACGGGATGAACCCGATCACCCACAAGCCGCTGGAGATCGACCCGGAGACCGGCAAGCCGTACCCGATCGACCCGAAGACCGGCGAAGCGATCAAGGACGCCGGCGACGATCAGGACACGATGACCGTCCAGAAGGGCGACAACAAGATCTCGATGTCCGAGCCGGACAAGGACGGCAAGATGGACGTCTCGGTCGACGACGGTCACGGGCACAAGAAGGACTACAAGCTCGACTTCGACAATCCGCAGGTCGGGCCGGACGGGAAGCCGTTGCCCGGTGCGGACGGCCACGACCCGAAGGCCGGTTTCGGGCCGCAGGGCACGCAGCAGGACGGGAAACCGGGCGCGGACGGTGCGTATCACCCCGGGCCGGACGGCAAGATCCACATCCAGGACGGCAACCTCAAGATCACCGCCGAGCAGCCGGAGGGGCCGAACGGCCCGACGGTCGTCACCGTCGACGACGGCAAGGGCGAGCCGACCAAGTACACCCTGGACGAGAAGGGCGAGAAGCACGAGCTCAAGCCCGGCGAAGATCCGTCCGGTCCCGGCGGGGCGAAGGACCCCAAGCAGCCGGTGCTTCCCGACGACCGCGCACCCGATTCAGGATCGCACCAGGGCAAGCTGGATGACGTCACGACGATGCCGGCCCCCGCCCCGGCGGAGGGCGTCACCACGATGCCCGCGCCGGACAACGGCGGCTTCGCCGCGCCCGGGGGCGTCGATACGGGAGTGACCGCCGATGCCGGCGCCCCGGCGGACACCGGTGCCCCGGCCGGTGGAGGTGCCGACGGGGCAGCCGCCACGCCGGCGGCGGACGGGACGGCGGCCGCCAGCACGGATCCCAAGTTCGACCTGGCCGGTAACGGCAACTCGCTGGAGCCCGGTGCGCACACCGGGGCGTCGGCGCAGGCCACCGGCGATGTCGGGCTCGGTGCGGCACCCGGCGGTATGGATCACCCGGCGGCCGCGGGGCAGATGGCCGGTGCGACCGGTGGTCCGGGCTCGGGCTCGGGCGCCGGCGGGATGAGCGGTATGAGTGGCATGGGCATGATGGGCGGCATGGGGGGCGCGCCGGGTGGTGGCGGTGGTGGCGACCAGCAGCGTGGTCCCAGCCAGTACCGCATCGAGGGCGGTGTCTTCGAGACCAGCGGCGCCGGCGGCCGGATCAGCGGATCGCTGGACGACGAGGGCGACCGGTCCATCAGCTATGAGCGGTAGGACGCCGGCGTGAACGAGCGGACGAGGGAGCGGCGATGAGCGCTGTGGACAGGCTGAGGGCGGCGATGTCCGCATTGGACACCGCCACCAGGGAGCAGCAGGAGCAGCGCGGGCTCCGCGAGCGGCACGTCGCCGAGGCGAAGGCCGATGCCCTGAAGACGATGGAGCGGGACGCCGCGGTCCATGGCAAGTACATGGAACACATGCAGGAGCTGGCCAAGCGGCACAAGGAGTCCGGCGGCTGGCTCACCGAGAAGGCGCTCTCCGACCGCAGTCACACCATGAAGTTCGGGCCGGAGGACGAGGAGAAGCCTGCCGACCAGTTCGGGCAGTACACGCGGGCATCGGCGGCGCACCGTGACGTGACGGCGCCTCCTCCGCCTCCGCCGATCGCGCCGTCGGTGCCCGGCGCACCGGGTGACCTGCCTCCGGCGCCCGCCGCGCCGCCCGCCCCGGTCGAACAGGCGCCGCCCGCGCCGGAGCCGACCTCGCCGCCGTCACCCGCGCGGCGTCGCGGACGGCACGCCCGCAGCGACGCGTTCGACGACGACGATTTCTCGAACAACACGTGGATGGTCGACTGACCCGGTCGGTCCGACCGCGTCGAGGGCCCCGTCTCCGCCAGGAGCCGGGGCCCTCTCTTGCGCCGCCCACACCCCTCCCGAAGTGCAGTTAGCGGGCTAAACGCGGTCCTTAGCCTGCCTAAGCGCC
>NZ_JBHYIQ010000081.1:3619-4738 GCF_042739895.1 Amycolatopsis sp. NPDC059021 | reverse complement strand
CCCGCGCGTCTGTCGGGGCACACCCCCCGCCCCACACCCCCACACCCCCCGGGTTGACCATTCAAACGGGAACGCGGGGGCGGCCGGGCGAGTGCGTTTAGCCCGCTAAACGCACTCGGGGGCGCTGAAGGCGGGGTGGCTGGGTTGGGGAGCCGGGGTGTCAGGCGGCGGGTTCGTCGGCGAGTTCGATCGGGGCGCGCTTGACGTCGGCCTCGAGCAGCGGGAGGTACTTGCTGGTGCCTGTCAGGTGGGTCAGGAAGAACGCCGTGAACAGGGCACGGGTCAGCTGCTGGGTGCCGCGATGCGGCTTCCCGTGCAGGAGCAGCTGGCTCCAGTGCCGTCCCTCGGTGACCGCCAGATGCGAGGACTTCCCCAACGTGCGCAGCTGGACGGGGCCCGCCCACGCGTCGGCGATCGCCTCCGCGTGCCCGACAGCGGGAGCGATGAGGTCGTCACCCGCGGCCAGGTGCAGACCGGGTGCCCTGATGGCTTTGGCCGCCTCGGTCGCAGGAGGAAACGTTTGCGCGGCCGTGATCGTGGCGACCGCGCGGATCTCGGGCTTGGGGGGTTCGGCGGTCGCGGCCTGCGCGGCGGCGAGGACGGCCGAACCGCCGCCGGTCGAGTGCCCGGCGAGGCCGAGGCGGTCCGAGTCGACGCTGATGCCGTCGGGACCGAGCCGGACCTTGGTGACGAGGTCGAGCGTGGCCAGCAGGTCCGAAGCGAGCAGACGATGCGACGGCAGCGGTCCGCGCTGGGTGGCCGGGGCCGTCGCGACGATGCCCCAGCTCGCGAGGTGCCGGAGCAGCTGGTGGTAACGACCGGTCGGCTGAAGCCAGCCGTGACCGAACGCGACGGCGGGCAGGCCGAGACCCGATCGTGGGGTGAACACCACGCCGGGCAGTCCGACCAGGGCGAGGTTGCCGCGCAGGACCTCGTGCGGGCCTGGGTGCGTCAACTCCGCGAGCAGCTGCTTGGGCTTGCTGGCCATGGCCGTGACCTTACTGCCCGCACCCCCGCCCAGCCCGCCCGCCGCCCCGGGGGGGGGGGGGGGGGCCCCACAAAACCCGCCCCCGGGCGCTCCGCCGCCGGGACCGCCCCCGGGCCCCCGGCACCCCCGAG
>NZ_JBHYIQ010000081.1:0-3609 GCF_042739895.1 Amycolatopsis sp. NPDC059021 | reverse complement strand
CGTTTAGCCCGCTAAACGCGCTCGCCGGGGTCGGGAGCCGGTCGGGGAGCGGCGTTCGCCGGGACCAGGGCGGTTCGGATACTTAGCCACGCTCAGCGCCGCGTTTAGCCCGCTAACTGCAGCTCCGGGGCGTGGTGGCGGAGCCGCGCGTGGGGGCGCGATGTCCCTCGTTAGGCTGGAGCGCGTGTGTGGGATCGTGGGATATGTCGGACACCGCCCGGCCCTGGACGTCGTCCTCGGTGGACTGCAGCGGATGGAGTACCGCGGGTACGACTCGGCGGGCGTCGCGGTGCTGGACGGCGCCGGCGCGCTGAACGTCGAGCGCAAGGCGGGCCGTCTCGCCAACCTGGAGGCCGAGCTCGACGCCGTCGGCAGGGACGCCTTCAAGGGCACCGCCGGCATGGGGCACACGCGGTGGGCCACCCACGGTGCCCCGGTCGACCGCAACTCGCATCCGCACCGCGACGTCACCAAGCGCGTCGCCGTCGTGCACAACGGCATCATCGAGAACTTCGCCGCCCTGCGCGCCGAGCTCGAGGCCGACGGCGTCGAGATGGCCAGTGACACCGACACCGAGACGGCCGCGCATCTCGTCGCCCGCGCGTATGCCTCCGGCGAGACCGCCGGTGACTTCGCCGCCAGCGTCGCCGCCGTGTGCCGCCGCCTCGAAGGCGCGTTCACCCTGGTCGTGACCCACGCCGACCAGCCGGACACGATCGTCGCCGCCCGCCGCTCCTCGCCGCTGGTCGTCGGTGTCGGCGAGGGTGAGACCTTCGTGGCGTCCGACGTCGCCGCGTTCATCGAGCACACCCGCGAGGCCGTCGAACTCGGCCAGGACCAGCTCGTCGTGATCACCCGCGACGGCTACGAGGTCACCGACTTCCACGGCGACGCCGCGCAGGCGAAGCCCTTCACCGTCGACTGGGACCTCTCGGCCGCGGAAAAGGGCGGCCACGAGTACTTCATGCTCAAGGAGATCGAGGAGCAGCCGGAGGCGCTGGCGAACACGCTGCGCGGGCACTTCGAGGCCGGCCGGATCATGCTCGACGAGCAGCGCATCTCCGACCAGGACCTGCGCGACGTCGACAAGGTTTTCGTCGTCGCCTGCGGTTCGGCGTACCACTCCGGCCTGGTCGCCAAGTACGCGATCGAGCACTGGTGCCGCCTGCCGGTCGAGGTCGAGCTGGCCAGCGAGTTCCGCTACCGCGACCCGGTGCTCGACCGCGCGACGCTGGTTGTCGCGGTGTCGCAGTCGGGCGAGACCGCGGACACCCTCGAAGCCGTCCGCCACGCCCGCGAGCAGAAGGCCCGCGTGCTGGCCGTGTGCAACACCAACGGCGCGCAGATCCCGCGTGAGTCCGACGCGGTGCTCTACACCCACGCGGGGCCGGAGATCGGGGTCGCCTCGACCAAGGCGTTCCTCGCACAGATCGCGGCAAACTACCTGGTCGGCTTGGCGCTGGCGCAGGCGCGGGGCACGAAGTACCCGGACGAGGTGGCGCGCGAGTTCGCCGAGCTCGAGGCCATGCCCGCCGCTGTCCAGAAGGTACTGTCCACTGTGGACCAGGTGCGGGACCTCGGGCGCCGGATCGCGGACTCGAAGGCTGTGCTGTTCCTCGGCCGCCACGTCGGGTTCCCGGTGGCGCTCGAAGGCGCGCTGAAGCTGAAGGAACTCGCGTACATGCACGCCGAGGGCTTCGCCGCCGGCGAGCTGAAGCACGGTCCGATCGCGCTGATCGAGGAAGGCCTCCCGGTCGTCGTGGTGATGCCGTCGCCCAAGGGCCGGGCGGTGCTGCACTCCAAGCTCGTGTCGAACATCAGCGAGATCCAGGCCCGCGGCGCCCGCACGATCGTCATCGCCGAGGAGGGCGACGAGACGGTCCGGCCGTTCGCCGACGAGCTGATCGAGGTCCCCGCGGTGCCGACGCTGCTGCAGCCGCTGGTGTCCACGGTCCCGCTGCAGGTGCTCGCCGCCGAGATCGCGCGCACCCGCGGGTACGACGTCGACAAGCCGCGTAACCTGGCGAAGTCGGTCACCGTCGAGTAACTCCCGGAGGCGTCGCCGTGCAGGGAATCTGGACCACGGAACGGATTCGCGCGGCGGAGGATCGGCTGCTCGCGGTCACCCCGGACGGCGAACTCATGCGTCGCGCCGCCTTCGGGCTGGCGACGCGCACGGCCGCGCTGCTCGCGGACCGCACGGGGTCCGTGTCCGGACGTCGGGTCGTGCTGTTGGTCGGTTCGGGGAACAACGGCGGTGACGCGCTGTGGGCCGGGGCGTTCCTGCGCCGCCGCAATGTCGCCGTGACCGCGATCTTGCTGAAGCCCGAACGCGCGCACGGCCCAGGGCTCGCGGCGCTGCGCCGATCCGGCGGTCGTGTGGTGTCCGTCGAGGACGGTCCACAGTGGATCGACAAGGCCGACGTCGTCATCGATGGGATCGTCGGGATCTCCGCCCGTGGCCCGTTGCGGCCGGAGGCCGCGGCGCTGGTGGAGCGGGCTGCCGCACCGATCGTCGCGGTAGACCTGCCCAGTGGTGTCGATCCGGACACCGGAACGGTGGACGGCCCGGCGGTGCGTGCGGCGCTCACCGTGACGTTCGGCGCGCTCAAACCGGTGCACGCGCTGGCACCCGATGCCTGCGGGGACGTCGCGCTGGTGGACATCGGGCTGCGGCCCGAACTCGGCGAGCCGGATCTGGTGCGGCTGGAATCGTCGGACGTCGCCGCCGCGTGGCCGGTGCCCGGGCCCGGCGACGACAAGTACAGCCAAGGCGTCGTCGGCATCGCGGCGGGGTCGGCCACCTATCCCGGAGCGGCGGTACTGGCGGCAGGGTCCGCGGTGCGGGCGACGTCCGGTTTGGTGCGCTACGCCGGGCACGCGGCCGACGTGGTGCGCGGGCGCTGGCCGGAGATCGTCGCCACTGGATCGGTGAGCGACGCGGGCCGCGTGCAGGCGTGGGCGGTCGGGCCGGGGATCGGCACCGGGCAGGAAGGCCGTGACGTGCTCCGGTACGTCCTCGGTCAGGGCGTGCCGGTGTGTGCTGATGCGGACGCGACGACGATCATCGCCCGTGCGCCCGAGGTGCTGGACGCCAGGGACCCGGACACACCGCTCGTGCTGACGCCGCACGCGGGCGAGTTCGAGCGGTTGATGGGCGAGGCACCCGGGGCCGATCGGGTCGCGGCCGCGCGTGCGGCGGCCCGGCGGTACGACGCCGTGGTGCTGTTGAAGGGGCACTGCACGGTGGTCGCGGCGCCGGACGGGCGGGTCGCGGTGAACACCCCGCGCGGCTCGTGGCTGGCGACGGCGGGCTCGGGCGACGTGCTCACCGGCCTCATCGGGGCGCTGCTCGCCGCCGGGCTCGACCCGTGGCTCGCGGCGGCGTCCGCGGCGCACGTCCACGCACTGGCCGGGGCGCTCGCCGCCGGTGGGGTGCCGACCTCGGCCTCGGCGCTGGTCACCGCGATCCCCGAGGCCCTCCGCTCCCTGCGCTCCTGACCGGCCCCGCTCTCCTCCGAACCCGTCACATCAGCCCCACGCGCCCCAACCGAGCGCAGTTAGCGGGCTAAACGCAGCGCTTAGGCATGCTAAGGACCGCGTTTAGCC
>NZ_JBHYIQ010000080.1:0-49434 GCF_042739895.1 Amycolatopsis sp. NPDC059021 | reverse complement strand
GCCCGGGGGGCGGTGGGGGGCCACCGGGCCCCCCCCCCCCCCCGCCGGGGGGCCTTGGCTGGGGGCCCGGTGGACTTTGTCCACCCCCCGCCGCCCCGCGCCCGGCCGCGCGCCGCGCCCCCCCCCGGGCCAGGCGCGGACCGGTGTTCCCGCTCGTCAGAGGGGTACGGGCGGGAACACCGGAGGCGGCGTCGGAGCGTCGGCGGCCGGATTCGCTCTCGCGTGGGGGGAGAACGAACCCGGCCCGCCGGCGCGGGCCCCGGGGTCCGCTCGGTGTTTCAGTTCCGGGCGAGCTTGCCCGCGACGTAGGCGCCGATGCCCGCCATACCCGCCTCGTTCGGGTGCAGCGGGGCCGCGATCGCGGTCGGCACGAGGCTCTCGTACCACTTCACCCCCGGCGCCTGGCAGACGTCGTGCCCGCTGGTCACGCCGCGGATGTCGAGGAAGCGGGCGCCGTGTGCCGCGGCCTGCCGCGCGAGAGCGGCGTCGAGTTCACCGATGGTCTTCTGGATGTAGTCAGCATCCCGTGCCGAGAGCGGCGCGACCGGCCAGCATCCGTTGTGCGGGAGATACGTTCCGTAGCCGACGACGGAAATCCGTGCCTTCGGCGCCCGTTTCGCGATGGCGGAGATCGCCGCGCCCCACTTCGGCTCGAAGTCGGCGATGCTCTCGGCGAGCTGGTCGTGCCCGCCCGCGGTGTACCGGTCGACGCAGTCCGGCTGCACGCCGGGAGCCAGGTTGAGGCAGCTCAGCACGGCCGGGACCAGGCCGACGTCGTTGGCGCCGATGGTGAGCGTGACGACCGAGGTCCTGCTGCTCAGCGCGTCGAGCTGGGGTGCGGCCGGTCCGGTGAACGTCGGCTGCGAACCGGACAGGTCGACCGTCTTCGCGCCGGAGCAGGTGACGTCGGTGAGCTTCGCCGCGCCGATTTTCTTCGCCACCACGTGCGGATAGTCCACGAGTGAACGAAGACAGCCGTAGGACGCCGGATCCTGCGGCGGGATCAGCGGGCCCGCGGCCGCCGAATCGCCGAGCGCCACGTATTCGGTCGCGGTCGCCGCGGACGCCGGTCCCGCGAGCGTGCCGAAGGTGATCGCCGCGATGGCGGCCAACGCCGTTGTCCGTCCGCCGATCCGCATGCTGTCCTCCTATGTGTCTGTGTGTGCTGCGGGCTTGCCGGTTCTGGTCTTCGTGACATCATCGGCAGCGATCACCGGCCCGTTGACTAGGAACACGGGCAGAGATCGAGGAGGCCGGTTGTGACCGAGCACAGGACGGACGGGGTAGCAGGGCGGGCGCTGTCGCTCGGCGGACGTCCCGTGCACGAGCGGCTCAGCGTCGAGGAGGCCGAACTCCGGGTTCGCGTGCTCCGCCGGATCCAGGCCGAGGTCGCCGATTACCGGCGGCTGCCCGTCGAGGAGATCCGCGGCGACATCGCGGCGATCACCCAGGACGCGTTACGGGCCTTCGCGCGGAGTCTCCGCGAGGACCGTCCGCTCAACGACGCCGAACTCCGGCAGATCGGCGGGTCGGCCGCCCGGCGGGCCGAGGAGGGTTTCCCCCTCGAAGCCGTGCTCGAGGCGTATCACGTCGGGGCGAGGGAGATCTTCCGTACCGCAGCGGCCGGGGCGGGCGAAGGCGACGTCGACGATCTCGCGGAGATCGTCGACCGCGTGCTGCGGTTCGTCTCGGCGGTCACCGGCGCGGTGACGAGCGGCTACCTGGACCAGTTGCGCACGAAGGTCGGGCAGGAGCACACGGCGCGGCGGTCGCTGCTTTCGGCGCTGCTGGACGGCGGGGCGATCGACGCGGCGGCACTGGCCACCGGGATCACGCTGCCCGCCTGCTATCTCGTGCTGTGCGTCGAACTGGGCCGCCATCCCGACGAGGAACGGCCCGGTGTCGACGCGACCATCGCGGTCCGCCGCAAGCTGCGCCGGTTCCTCGGCACCTTCGAGCAGCAGTGCGGGGAGGGCGTGCTCGCCTCGGTCGACGGCAGCGGTGGTGTGGTGCTGGTGCCGCTGGGCGGCCGGCTGTCCGAAGTGGACGTCGGCGGCTGGCGGGAGCTGACCGGGCACGCCGGGCGCGCGGCGGGCGCGGACGTGACCGTCGCCGCGGAAACAGCGCCGCCGTCCGGGGTCCGGGTCGCGGCGGAGCAGGCGAGCGCGGTGCTCGACGTCGTCCGCTGGTTCGGCCGCGAACCCGGGCTGTACCGCCTCGACGACGTGCTCATGGAGTTCCAGCTGACCCGGCCCGGTGCCGCGCGCGACCGGCTCGCGGCGGTGGTCGCGCCCCTGGAACCCCATCCCGATCTGCTCGAAACGCTCGACTGCTATCTCGCCAGCGAAGGCAACCGCAGGCGCACGGCCGCCTCACTGCACATCCACCCCAACACCGTGGACTACCGGCTGCGGCGGGTGCGGGAGCTGACCGGCGTCGATCCGGTTCAGCCCGCGGGCTTGCCGCGCATCATCGCGGCGCTGGCCGCCCGCCGCGCGGGCGGCTCCACGGACCGGCGCGGTGCGGGGACGTCGGCGCCGAGAAGGTGAGTCCGGGCGTTGCGCACCGCCCGGACGAGGACGCCACCGCCGAGACCCGCCACCAGCGCGGCGCCGAGAACCAGCGCGGCACGGCCGGCAGCGGCGTCGAACACCAGGCCGCCGGCACGTCCGAGGACGAACCCGGAGTAGACGGCCCAGGCGATCAACGCGGTTCCCGCGGCGGCGAAGACGGTGGTGGAAAAGCCGATCGCGAGGACGACCGGGACGAACGCGACGAGGGCGTAGACGGGATGTGCGCCGGCGCCCGCCACCGCCGCGGCGAGTGCGGCCACGACCAGTGCCACACAGCCGAGGGGGAAGCCGAAACCGCCGGGAAGCCGTCCTTCGTGCGTTGTTCTGGCCCTCATCGGCCCAGTTCAGCGCACCGCCGCCCGGCTGATAAGACTCGCTGCCGCGATCCGTACGTGCTCGTTCGGAATCTTGACGCTTCTTTGACCAGGTGACGGAGTCCGCGGGAGAAGGGGGTCAGGCGCGGGCGGCTGTCCGCGCGATGACGTCGGCGAACTGCGGCCAGAGGGCGTGGGGCAGGTCGTGCCCCATCCCGGGGATCACCACGAGTTCGGCGTCCGGGATCGCTTCGGCGGTCGCCTTGCCACCGCTGACGTTGATCAGGGGGTCGGCGTCGCCGTGGATGACCGCGAAGGGCAGCCGGATCTCGCGCAGCTGTTCCGTGCGGTCGCCCGAGGCGACGATGGCCGCGGTCTGGCGCAGTGTCCCTTCGGGATGCACAGCGCGGTCGTAGTGCGTCGCCGTCTTCGTCCGCAGGTACTCCTCCGTCGCCGGGTAGCCGGGGGAGCCGAGGGCGCGGAAAGCGACCACGCCCTCCTCGATCGCCTGCGCGCGCGTCGCGGCCGGCGGGCGCGTCAGCACGGCCAGCGCGCTGGGCTCGGCCTGGCCGACCGCGCGGTCACCGGTCGTGGACATGATCGAGGTGACGCTCAGCAGCCGGTCCGGATGGTCGATCGCGAGCTGCTGCACGATCATCCCGCCCATCGAAGCGCCCACCACGTGGGCCTTCTCGAAGCCGAGCGCGTCGAAGAGGCCGACGGCGTCGTCGGCCATGTCCGACAGGAGATACGGCACTGTCGCGAGGTCACCCGAGAGCAGCGCGGTGAGATCGGGCGCGGGCAGGTGGTCGAGGTAGGTCGACAGGCCGATGTCCCGGTTGTCGAACCGCACCACGTGGAAACCCCGCGCGGCCAGCAGCTCGCACAGCCCCGCCTCCCAGGTGATCATCTGGGCGCCGAGTCCCATGACGAGGACCAGCGGCGGGCTGCCCGGGTCCCCGAAGGTGTCGTATTCCAGTTCGAGTCCGTTGGCCTGTGCGCGTGGCATGCCTCGATCTTGCCCGAGTCCCCCGCGTTGACACCACCGGACGCTGGCACCATCGAAAGACAAGCGGATAACGTACTTCGCATGTCATTGTCCCCGGGAACGGGCAACCGGCCGCGGTCGAGGGCCGCCGCCGGACTGCCGGCGATCACCGCGGAGCGGATCGTCGACGCCGCGCTGAAGCTGACGGCGGAACGGGGACTGGACAGCTGGACGCTGCGTCAGCTCGCGGGCGCGGTCGACGCCTACCCCGCCGTCGTCTACCACCACGTCGGGGATCGCGACGCGGTCGTCAACGCCGTGATCGACCGGGTCGTCGGGGAGCTGACGCTGCCGGGGGACATGCTGCCGTGGCGCACGTGGTTCGCGGCGTTGCTCGCCGAGCTTCGCGCGGTACTGCGGCGTTACCCCGGATCGGCGCGCCGGCTCGCGTTGTTCGGGCCATCGGTGAGCGCCGCGACACGCACCATCGACGCGGGCATCCGGGTCCTGATGACGGCCGGGTTCGGCGAGGAGAGTGCCCTCGCCTACAACCTGCTGCTCGCCAACGCCTGCCAGTTCGTCGCGATGGAGGACGAACGGGACGGTGATCTCGAACTGGGCTCGAGCCTCACCGAGGAATACGCAACCTATCGCGATCGCGGCGATCTGCCCGGCATGGCCGCGCACGGCAGGGCGATGCACGAACTGGTATCCGATCCGGACAAGGCGTCCGCGTACTTCGCCCGGCTCTACGACTACGCCGTCGAACGCTGTCTCGACGGCCTCGCCTATCGGCTCACGCAGCTGGAAACCGGCGGACGGAACTGAACCGGCGGACGTCAGCCGGGCGCGGAGTTGCCCGCCGGATGCCCCTGGATCACCGGGAAGACCTCGCCGACGAGGGTGACCAGCGACTTGCTGAGCAACGTGTGCACCTGTGACCGGTCGAGCGCGCCGCGGACCAGCCATTCCCGCCCCGCCGCCTTCACCATGCCGCCGAACGCGCGGACCAGCGCGTTCAGTTCGGGCCCGTGCGCGCTGTCGCGGGAGAGCCCGACGGCCTCCAGCACCCGGTCGGCGGATTCCTGGTCGGCCTCCTCCAGGATGCGCTCGACCTCCAGGTCCCGGCCGATGCCCTCGGGCGCGATCGCGGCCAGCCACATCCGTTCCTGGCTGGTGACCATGTCCAGGAACCAGTCGATCGCCACGTCGGCCCGGAGTTCGAGCGGGCCCTCCGGGAGGATTTCCACCGCGAGCCTCGGCACGGTGAGCGCTCTCCTGATGATTTCCAGGTACAGCTCGCGCTTCGTGCCGAAGTAGTGGTTGATCAGGCCCCGTGCCACTCCCGCCGCCGCCGCGATGTCCGAAGTGGACACCTCGGAATACGGTCGCTCACCGAACAGCCGCGCCGCGCACGCGTAGATCTGTTCCTTCCGGGCGTCCGGTTCCAGTCTGCGCCATCGCGGGGCCGGCTCGGTGGTCATGCTTCCCATCGTCGCATGATCGGTTCAGTTCTGACGGTCGAACGGCCCGATGTCGCAAAGTTACCGCCGGGAAACCAACGCGATTCGTAGTGACCGGCGTACGGTACGGCGTATTTCCGGCTCAGTCCGGTAGCACGATCGGGGCGATGTCGTCGAACAGGTCGCCCGGCCCGGGGTTCGCCGGATCGGCCGCGCCGCCGAAGTGCCGCTGGACGCCCCACACCGCGTTCAGCGCGGTCTGGACCGCGCCTTCGGCCCAGCCCGCCGTCCACGAGACGTCGTCCCCGGCAAGGAAAACCCCGCGGAACCGCGGTTCGAGCCGGTGTTGCGCGAAATGCGTGAAAAGGCGTTCCTGATAGCGGTAGTGGCCGGGGAGGTTGGCCTTGAACGCGCCCATGAAATGGGGCTCGGCCTCCCAGGACACCGTCACCGGGTCGCCGATGATGTGCCGCCGTACGTCCACACCGGGATAGATCTCCCGCAGCGACTGGAGCATCACCTCGACGCGTTCCGCGACCGAGAGCGGCAGCCACTTCAGCGAATCGTCGGCCCACGTGTAGGAAAGGCAGATCACCGCGGGCGAATCCGGGTCGGTGCCGAGCAGGTACGTCCCGCGCGGCATCCGGTCGGTGAGCGTCATGCTCATGGTGTCGCGCCCGGTCACCGGGTCGGGGTCGAGCCAGAACGGACGGTCGACCGGGACGAAGACCTTCGACGACTCCATGTAGTGGGTGCGTTCGATCGCCGTCCAGTGGTCGATCGGGAACAGCGCCTCGTCGCACGCGATCTTCGAGAGCAGCAACCAGCTCTGCGCGGTGAACACCGCCGCCGGGAAGGTGTGGATGTGCCCGCTTTCGTCGGTCACGGTGACGTTGTTCGGCGCGGTGCGGTGCAGCCGGACGACTCCGGGGCGGGGCCTGCCGCCTTCGTGCAGCGAGCTGAGACTGGTGCCCGCGGGCCAGTGCGCGAGGCGTTCGGGGGCGCGTTCCCACAGCCGGAGCGGCAGTTGCCTGCTGCCGCCGACGATGCTGCGGTGCTCGTCGTCGGCGCCGGTGTAGACCACGCGCAGGATTTCCAGGATCGAGTTCGGGAAGTCGGTGTCCCAGCCGCCGGTGCCGAAACCGACCTGCCCGAAGATCTCGCGGTCCCGGAAGGACGAGAACGCGGGCGAGTCACAGAGGAATCCGTAGAACGTCTGGTTGTCCAGCCTTGGTACGAGGTCGTTCCACAGTTTCTTGATCGTCTTCGTGTCCCGGTCGCGGATGGCGGTCTGCATCGCGGTGAAACGCGCGTGCTCTTCGAGCGTGCGTTCCCAGGCGGTGGCGACCCCGCCGAACACCTCGGGCAGATCAGCGGCCGTGCGCGCGTAGTGGCTGCGGCCCTTGAGGTCGACGACGGTGCTCGGGGTGGCCGGGGCGAGCGGGTTCGGGAACGGCGTGGTCTCGAGCCCGACCTTGTCGATGTAGTGGAACAGCGTGGTCGAGGCGGGCGGGAACCGCATCGCGCCCATTTCCGCCACCACGTCGCCGGGGCAGCCGGGGAACCGCACGGTGCGCAGCCGCCCGCCGATCTCGGCGATCTCGTACACCACCGGGCGCAGGCCCAGCTTCATCAGCTCGTAGGCGGTGACGATGCCGGACAGCCCGCCCCCGATCACGGCGACCTCGGTGCCGTGGCGGTCCGCCGGGATCGAGCCGAGCCCGGCCGGATGGGCGAGGTACTCGTCGTAGGCGAACGGGAAATCGGGGCCGAACATGGTGATCGGGCGGCCCGCCGGTTCGTCGTGGTGGATCGCGGTGGGAACGGCGGAGGTCATGCTCGGGGTCCTTCGGGGTCATGCGGGTCGTGGCGATCGAGCAGCGTCCGGTAGAGCTCGGGGCGCCGGTCGGCGAGGTGGGTGTTCTCGGCGCGGGACGCGGCCAGCAGCGCGGGGTCGACCCGCGCGCTGAGCATCGCCGGCCGCGCGCCCGCCCGTGCGAGCACTTCGCCGGTCGGCGCGACGATCGCGGACCGGCCGCAGTAGGTCAGTTCCTGTTCGCTGTCACAGCGATTGGCGTAGACGACGTAGAGCTGGCTTTCGTAGGCCCGCGTGGGCACCAGGGTGTCGGCGACCAGTTCGTACGGGCTCATCAGCGCGGTCGGCACGACCAGCAGGTCGGTGCCCGCGAGCGCGTGTGCGCGGACCTGCTCGGGGAATTCGACGTCGTAGCAGATCAGCAGGCCGATTCGCAGCCCGTCCAGCTTCGCCTGCACCACGGCCGTCGAGCCCGGGGTGAACCACGCGCGGTCGAGGTCGCCGAACAGATGTGCCTTGCGGTAGTTCGCGAGCCGCTCACCGGTCGCGCCGATCAGCTGGACGCTGTTGTGGACGGATTCGCCCTCACGCTCGGGATAGCCGTAGACGAGCGCGATCCCGGTGTCGGCGGCCAGTTCGCCCATCCGCCGGGCGGTCGGGCCGTCCGCCGGTTCGGCGAGTTCGTGGGACGCCGCGCCGATGTGGTAGCCGGTGGTGATCATCTCGGCCGTGACGAGCAGCCGCGCCCCGGACCCGGCCGCGGCCATGGCGGCCGCCGGCAGCGCGTCGTACGGTCCCTGGTGGACGGCGACAATCATCGCGCCCCCGCCAGCCGCGCGCGGCGCACGCTGTAGCCGAAGTAGATCGCGAGGCCGAGCAGCATCCAGCCGCCGAAGACGATCCAGGTCGCCGTGTCGAGGCTGAACATCAGCAGCGCGCAGCAGCCGATCCCGATGACCGGGGTGACCGGCGCGAGCGGGACCCGGAACGTGCGTGGCTGCTCCGGCCTGCGTTTGCGCAGCACCAGCACCGCGATGTTGACCAGCGCGAACGCGAACAGGGTGCCGATGCTGGTCGCGTCGGCGAGTTTGCCGAGCGGCACGAAGGCGGCGAGCACGGCGACGAAACCGGACACCACCAGTGTGTTCGTCCTCGGTGTCCCGGTTTTGGCATCCACAGTGGACAGTGCGGCGGGTACCAGCCCGTCCCGGGACATCGCGAACAGGATCCTGGTCTGTCCATAGAGGACTGTCAGGACGACGCTGGAGATCGCCACGATCGCGCCGACGGCGAGCAGCGCGGCCCAGAACTCGTTGTCCAGGATCGAGGTCAGCACGTGCGAGAGCGCCGCCTGCTGATCGCCGAACCGCTGCCACGGCAGCGCGCCGACCGCGGCGACCGCGACAAGGCAGTACAGCACCGTGACGATGCCGAGGGAGAGCAGGATCGCCCTCGGCAGGTCCCGCTGCGGGTTCTTCGCCTCCTCGCCCGCGGTCGAGGCCGCGTCGAACCCGATGTAGGAGAAGAACAGTTTCGCCCCGCCCGCGCTCAGCCCCGCCAGGCCCAGCGGCAGGAACGGGGTGAAGTTCTTCGCCTGCACCGCGGTGAACGCGATCGCGCAGAACAACACCAGCGTGCCGATCTTGATGACCACCATGATCGCGTTGGCCCTGGCGCTTTCCTTCGCGCCTGCCAGCAACAGCACCATCGCGAGCAGCACGACGACGATGGCCGGGACGTTCACGATCCCGCCGCCGCCGGGTGGCTGGCTCAGCGCGTCCGGGATGGTGACACCGAAGGCCGCCCGCAGCAGTTCGTTGAGGTACTGCCCCCAGCCGACGGCGACCGAGGCCACCGAGACGCCGTATTCGAGGACAAGACACCAGCCGCACACCCACGCGACGAGTTCGCCGAGTGTGGCGTAGGCGTAGGAATAGGAAGAGCCGGAAAGCGGGATCATCCCGGCGAGTTCGGCGTAGGACAACGCCGAGAACAGCGCGGTGACACCGGCGAGGACGAACGAGAGGATCACCGCGGGCCCGGCGACCGGCACCGCCTCGCCGAGGACCACGAAGATCCCGCTGCCCAGCGTCGCGCCGATGCTGAGCATGGTCAGCTGGCCGAGCCCGAGCGACCGCTTCAGCTTCCCGTGGTCGCCCTCGGCGATCAGGTCCGCGACGGGCTTGCGCCGCAGCATCGCGGCACGCAGCCCGGTTCGCGGTGGTGTGCTGGTCGCCGGTTTCACCTGGCTCCTCCTCGCTGAGGTCCGTGTGGATCGCGAGCCACGGTATCGGTCGTCTCGCGACCGAGTAACGGCGAATCATTGTGAACTTGCCTGGATGTGCGGTACTTCATTGCGCCTTCGGGCCTAGTCGTGAGGATCCGTTCCGGTGGCCGCGGGCAGCAGCAGCGTGAACGTCGGCGGATCCGGCTTGCTCAGCCGCAACCGGCCGTCCTCGGCCTCGGCAAGGCTACGGGCCAGCCGCAGGCCGATCCCGTGCCCGGTGGCCTGGGTGTGATCCAGCGTGAACGGATCGGCCTCGCCGAGGTCCGGTCCCTCGTCGACGACGTCGATCGCCAGGGTGTCCCCGGCGTCGCGGGTCACCACGGTCACCGTGCCACTGCCGTGCGTGACGGCGTTGTCCACCAGCACGCTCAGCACCTGGCGGATCGCCGCGGCCGCCGCCCGCGCCGGCGGGGCGTCCTCGGTCCGGACCACCAGCTCGCGGCCCTGCCCGGCGAGCACGGGCTGCCACGTCTGCCGCAGCTCGCCGAGCAGCGTGTCCAGATCGAGCGCCGCCCGCGGCGCGCGGCTCTGCCGCGCCAGCGCGAGCAGATCCTCGATGGTGCGTTCGAGCCGGTCGACCGAACCGAGCCCGGCTTCGATCGCGCTGCGGGGATCCTGCCCCGGGTTCTCCAGCGCCGCTTCCAGCTGCAGGCGAAGCCCGGTCAGCGGGGTACGGAGCTGGTGGGAGGCGTCGGCGGAGAACGCTCGCTCCCGTTCCAGCGTCTCCCCGATCCGTTCGGCGGTGGTGTCGAGCGCCGAACCGACCTTGTCGATCTCGGGAATGCCAGGGCGAGGCGAGCGCACGGTGAAATCGCCGTCGCCGAGCCGTCCGGCCGCCGCGGCGAGCTCTTCGAGCGGCCGGGTCAGCCGGGCCGCGATCCACCGGGCCAGCAGCCAGCTCCCGGTGACCGCCAGCGCCGCGCAGCCCGCCATGGCCAGCCACGCCAGCGCGATCCGGTGGTTCAGTTCCGAACGGGGCAGCGCCGCCCGGACGACGCCGGTCAATCGCTCCCCGCTCAGCACCGGCACGGCGAGCACCTCGTCGTCCCCGATCGAGCCGTTGACCATGTCCTTGGTCGTCCCCGCGACCCTGCGGGTGACCTCGTCGGCGGGCGACGGGCCTCGTCCGGCCAGCAGCCTGCCGTCCGGGCCGTAGACCCCGACCTGGATCTGGGCCTCGGCCTCGTCGTCGCCGGGGCCGACCACCGGCGGCGGGACGGGCTGGCCGTTGGCGAGCGGTTTGGAAACGGCGACGGCGACGGCGTCGGCGGCCCGTTCCAGGTCGGCGACGGTGTCGTCGCCGAAGGTCTGCGCCGCGACGATGGCTAGGGGCAGGCCGAACAACGTGGTCGCCAGCACCGCCGCGAGGACGGTCAGCGTCACGATCCGACGGCGCACGCGTTACCCGTCCGCGGCGCCGGAATTCGCCGGATCCTCCAGCCGGTAGCCGTGCCCGCGCAGGGTGGCGATCCGGGGGATGAGCGCGGCGGGGACGCCGGTCGCGGCGAGTTTGCGGCGCAACGCGGCGATGTGCACGTCGAGCGTCTTCGTGGAGCCGTACCAGTGCGCGTCCCAGACCTCGGCCATCAGCGTTTCGCGGCTGACCGCCACACCCGGCTGCTCGGCGAGCCGGGCGAGCAGGTCGAACTCCTTGGCCCGCAGCACGAGTTCCTCGCCGGCGAGACTGACCCGGCGGCTGGCGGTGTCCACGAGCAGTTCGCCGACGCTGATCGGTGCCTTCTGCTGCTGCGGCACGGCGGTGCCGCGGCGCAGATGTGCCCGCAACCGCGCCAGCAGCTCGCCGAGCCGGATGGGCTTGGTGAGGTAGTCGTCCGCCCCGGCGTCCAGCCCGACGACCACGTCCATCTCGTCCTGACGGGCGGTGAGGATGACCAGTACCGCCGAGGGCAGGCACGCCCGGATCCTGCGGCAGGCCTCGACGCCGTCGAGGTCGGGGAGCCCGAGATCGAGCAGGACGAGGTCGATGTCGCCCGCTTCGGCCACCTTGAGCGCGCTGCGGCCGTCCCGCCGCCAATGCACCTGGTAACCGTGTAGTCGCAGGGTCGACTCGAGCACGCTGCCGATGGCCGCGTCGTCTTCCACCACCAGCAGGTTCGGCATGTTCGGCACTGTAACCAACGAAGGATGTCTCGCACTATGTGGGAATCGGCTAGGTGCAGGGTGCGCGTCCGTGATCTTCACCGGCCCGGTTTTCCTCCGTTTTTCCGCTTCGTTCTCTCCCGCCGGCACCGCCGTGGCGGGTGCCGGAAGCCCGCCACCACAGGGGCGGCGTCGCCGGTACCGGGCGCCGGTTGCGAACAATGTCACACCGGCGCTCGCCGAGGCCGTCGGACGGCCGCGGGTGCACAGCCAACCCGATAGCGCCGGGGTGGGCAAGTGTGCCGGATGCGCGTGTCAGGGGACACACAGTGCGGACGACGCGCTTTCGGGTCGCGCGCTTTCAGGCTGAAAAGTTTTCATGCGACATGCTTTTCAGGCGACGTGGTCGCGGTAGGCGGTGACGACGTCGGCGAGGACGTCGGCGCCGGGACGCCGCCACAGCTCGGCGTTGAAGACCTCGACCTCGATCGGACCGGTGTAGCCCGCCGCGTCCACGCAGGAACGCAGCCTGCGGTGCGGGATCGGCCCGTCGCCGGGCAGGGCGCGGCCGAGCAGGGGATCGGGCAGCGGGACGAGCTGGTCGCACACGTGGAAACCGGCGATGCGGCCCGCCGCCGCGGCGATCGACTCCTCGATCCGCGGGTCCCACCAGACGTGGAACTCGTCGACGATCACGCCCACCTGCTCGTGCGGATGCTCACGCGCGATCGCCAGCGCCTGGTCCACAGTGGACAGTACGGACCGTTCCGCGCACTGCATCGGGTGCAGCGGTTCCAGCCCCAGCCGGATACCGCGCTCCCCGGCGTAGGGGGCCAGTTCGCCCACCGCGTCGGCGACCCGCTGCCGCGAGGCCGCGAGCCCGTCGGCGCCGATTCCGCCGACCACCAGCACGAGCACGTCCGCTCCGAGCAACGCGGCTTCGTCGATCGCCTCCCGGGTCCGCGCCAGGCCGTCCACTTCGGACCCATCCGGCTCGATTCCGGTGAAAAACCCACCACGGCACAGGGAGGACACCCGGACGTCGTAGTCCTTGAGCAGCCGGGCCGCCCGGCAGGCGCCGACTTCGGCGACCTTGTCCCGCCACAGGCCGATCCAGCCCACTCCGGCCGCGGCACAGCCGGCCACCGCCTCCGGCAGGGTCCAGCTCTTGGTGGTGATCTGGTTGAGGCTCAACCGATCCATCCCGATTCCCGTCCGTTCCGGCGAAGTCGTCCCGGCAAAAGTCGTCTCGGCGGCAGGCGTCTCGATGAAAGGCACGGTCACCACAGGCCCGCGGCGGCGAGTAGCGGGCGCATCCTGGCCACGGCGAGATCGGGATCGACCAGGACGCCTGCGGTGTCCGCCAGCCGGAGCAACTGCGCCAGGTGAGTGATCGACCGCGCCGACTCGTGGCCGCCGACCATCCGGAAATGCCGCTGGTGCCCGTTCAGATAGGCGAGGAACACGACGCCGGTCTTGTAGTGGCGGGTCGGGGCCCGGAAGATCTCGCGGGCCAGCGCGACGGTCGGGTCGAGCAGGGCGTGGAATCCCGCGGTGTCCCCGGCGTCCAGCCGGGCGAGCGCGGCACCCGCCACCGGGGCGATCGGGTCGAAGATCCCCAGCAGTGCTTCGCTGTGGCTGTGCCCCTCGTGTCCGCTCGCGTCGCCCGAGATCAGCGCCGGGTAGTGGAAGTCGTCGCCGGTGTAGCAGGCGACGCCGTCGGGGAGTGACCGCCGGAACTCGATTTCGAGCTCGGCGTCCAGCACGGAAACCTTGACGCCGGCGACCACATCGCGATGCTCGGCGCACAGCGCGGCGAGTTCGCGGGCGGAGTCTCGCAGGTCGTCGTGGCCCCAATAGCCGGTCAGTGCGGGGTCGAACTGGGGGCCGAGCCAGTGCAGCATGACCGGGCCGGGCGCCGAGGAGAGCAGCTTGCCGTACGCGGCGCGGTAGTCGGCGGGGCCGTCCGCCGCCGCGGCGAGCGCCCGGCTGGCCATCACCACCGGCGTGGCGCCCGCGGTGACGACCAGGTCGAGCTGCTCCCGCCAGGCGTCCACCACGGCCGGAAGCCCGGCGGGGCCGGGCGGGAGCTGATCGGTGCCGGCACCGGCCACCCAGGCCCGCCCGGCCGCGATGTCCCCGGTCCGCTGCACGAGTTCCCGGGTGGCCGCCCAGTCCAGGCCCATCCCGCGCTGGGCGGTGTCCATCGCTTCGGCGACCCCGAGCCCGCACGACCAGAGGTACTCGCGGAAAGCGAGAGTGGCGTCCCAATCGAGCGCCGCTCCGGGGTGATTGTCCGGTTTCAGTGGATCGGCGACAACGTGCGCGGCCGCATAGGCCATTCGCGCGGACGGCGGTGTCGGAGGCGGTTTCGGCGGGGTTCGCCCGGAAGGTGACCAGTTCGCCGTCCCGGCGTCGGTGGGCAGCACGACCGCGGACATTCCGGTGGCCTCCGTCGATGTATGAAAAATCAACAGTTCCGTGGACGAGAAGTCGATTGTTGAAAGCGCTTTCTCAGTCACGGTAGGGCCGTTGCCGCAAAGCGACAAGGCCCTCCCGCTCAGCGGCGCGGCCGCCCGGTGCTCTCGCGGAGCATGACCTGACCCGACATTCGCACCACCCGGGGCCTGCCCGCGGAGGAACCCTTCAGTGCCAGATCCATGGCGCGTTCACCCAATTGCTCCAGAGGAAGCGCTACCGTGCTGAGCTTCGGAGTGAGGTCGCGGACGACCGGGATGTCGTTGAAACCGGCGACGGAAATGTCGTCCGGCGCCGACAGTCCGGCCTCGCGAAGCGCGGTCAGCGCGCCCATCGCCATGATGTCGGTGACCGCGAACACGCAGGTCGGCAGCTTCCGCTTCGAGCGAGCCAGCACGGTCCGCATGGCCTCGTAGCCGCCTTCCCTGGTGAAAGCGCCCTCGACCACGTCCTCCTCGTGCAGTGTGACGCCGAGTTCGGCCAGTGCGGTGGAAAACCCGCTCAGCCGGTCGAGCACGGTGGTCAGCTGCCGGGGGCCGGAAAGCACCGCGAAACGCCGATGTCCCATGCCGAACAAGGATTTCGCGAGTTCGGCCGCGCCACCGCGGTTGTCCGGCTGCACGGAGTCGATCTTGAGCCCGCGGTGTCTGCTGACGGCCGCGACCTGCCCGCCGCCACGGCGGTACGGCTCCAGTTCCGCTGCCATCGCACGTTCCCATGCACGGTCCTCGAACGCCGAGCCGATCAGCACGATCGCCGAAGCCCGCTGGGCCCGAAGCATCGACACGTAGGCAACCTCCCGGTCCGGGTCACGGAACGTTCCGGCCAGCATGACCAGCAGTCCGTTGTCGGTGGCGACACGCATCACGCCGCCGGCGATGGCGGAGAAATACGGATCGCTGACGTCGTGGCAGATCACGCCGACCGTGCGATGGGAGCCGCCTGCCAGCGCCTGCGCGTGAGCGTTGGGAGCGTATGCCAGCTCGGCCGCCGCCGAAACCACGCGATCGCGCAGGTCTGTGCGCACCGACGCGGTGCCGTTCAGAACTCGGGACGCGGTCGCGAGTGAAACATTCGCGCTGCGTGCCACGTCCTCGAGAGTGACGTGCGGCCGGGACTTCATGGGCTTCCTCCAAGGTTTTGGTTTCGCGGACCGGGTTTCCGGAGCTGCGGTTTCCCGGGCTCGGTGTTCTCGGGCCGGTGTTCTCGGGCATAGTGGCGCACATGATCGGTCTGTATCCGGAAATCGAACCCTACGATCGCGGGATGCTGCCGGTGGGTGATGGCAATGCAATCTACTGGGAGGAGTGCGGGAACCCGCAAGGGAAGCCGGTTGTGTTCCTGCATGGCGGACCCGGTAGTGGAGCGACGCCGCGCCACCGACGGCTTTTCGACCCCGCACGATATCGGATCGTGGTGTTCGATCAGCGTGGTTGCGGACGCAGTACTCCGCATTGCGGTAGTCCCGGCGTCGATCTCGCGGTAAACACCACCTGGCATCTGGTCGCCGATATCGAGCGGTTGCGTGGGGCACGGGGAATAGAACGGTGGTTGGTGTTCGGGGGTTCCTGGGGAAGCGTACTCGCTCTGGCGTATGCCGAAACTTACCCCGAACGAGTGACGGAACTGGTCCTGCGGGGTGTAGCGACGTTGCGCTCCAAGGAACTCCAATGGCTTTACGGCGGTGGCGCCGGATGCCTGTTTCCCGAGGCGTGGTCCCGCTTTCTCGAACCCGTCCCGCGACCGCGGCGGGACGGTGATCTGATCGAGGTCTACCACGAACTGCTGAACCATCCCGACCCCGACGTCCACCTGCCCGCCGCGATCGCGTGGAGCAGATGGGAGGGCGAGACGGTGAAGTTCGCGCCCCGCGCCGACGTCGTCGCCGCGTTCACCGATCCCCGCTTCGCGCTGGCGATCGCCCGGATCGAGAACCACTACTTCCGCAACGGCGGGTGGCTCGGCGAAGATCAACTGATCCGTGACGCCGGGAAGCTCGCCGGGATCCCGTGCGTTCTGGTCCAGGGACGCTACGACGTGGTCACCCCCGCCACCACCGCGTGGGAGCTCGCCCAGGTGCTGCCCGGTGCCGAGCTGATCATGATCGGGGACGCCGGGCACGCCTTCGACGAGCCGGGCACGCTCCGGGAGCTGGTCAGCGCGACCGACCGATTCGCGGCACGCTGGGCAGGGGAGGACCCGGCCGGAGCGTCGGGAACGACCGATGAACGCGAAAGGAACTGATTCATGCTTTTCGGTGACGAGCACGTCCGCCGCTACGAGGAGACCGACGGCGAGGTCGGGCACGACTGGGAGAAGGGCGCGCCGATCCTGGTGCTGACCACCAAGGGCCGCAAGACCGGTGAGGACCGCAAGTTCCCGCTGATCTACCAGGAGGTCGACGGCAACCACGTGATCGTCGCTTCGAAGGGCGGCGCGCCGAACCACCCTGGCTGGTACCTCAACCTGGTCGCGAACCCGGAGGTGAAGGTCCAGGTGAAGGCGGACCGTTTCACCGCGCGCGCCCGTACCGCCGAGGGCGAGGAGCGGGCCAAGCTCTGGGAGAGGCTGGCCGCGGTGTGGCCGGACTACAACGAGTACCAGAAGAAGACCGACCGGGAGATCCCCGTGGTGGTGCTCGAGCGCGTGTGATCCGGCGCGGGTGACGCGGCCCGGCCCGGGTGCCAGGGGACTGTGCGGGCTCGGCTTGCCTAAACACGGTGTGATCTCCGCCGCGTTCGGCGGCCGGACGGCGCCGCGCCGGGTGGTCGTCGGCTACGAATGACCACCATGGCCCTGCCGTATCGGACACGCGATCGCTGGACTCCGCTGGAAACCGGCGCCGAGCCGCTCACCCGGCGTCAGATGATGGCCTTCGGCCGGCGCTTCGCCCGCGCCGGCCGGGGGTTCTGGTACAGCCTCGCGATCGAGGTCATCTGGCGCTTCCTCGTGTTGTCCAGCCGGTTCCGGGTGCGCGGGGCCGAGCACATCCCGTCCACCGGCGGGGTGCTCGTGGCGTCCAATCACCTGTCGTTCGCCGATCCCACGACGGTGACCGCGTACTGCCTCGCCGCCGGCCGGGTGCCGCGTTACCTGGCGAAGGCCGATTTGTGGAATGTCCCGGTGGTCGGGGCGGTGATGCGGTCCGGGCGGCACATCCCGGTCTATCGGGGCGCGGCCACGGCGGTCGAGGCGTACCGGGACGCGGTGGCGGCGGTGCGTTCGGGCGAGTGCGTGGTCGTCTTCCCGGAGGCGACCTTCTCGTCGGACCCGGAGGGATGGCCCATGAAGGGCAAAACCGGCATCGCGCGGATCGCGCTGGAGACCGGTGCGCCGGTGATCCCGCTGGCCAACTGGGGAACCCATCACCTGCTGCCCGCGACGGCGCGGGTGCCGCGCGGCATTCCGCGCAAGACGATCGATCTCGTCGCCGGACCGCCGGTCGAGCTGTCCGACCTCGCGAGGCTGCCGCTCACCCGGGAGGTCCTCGACGAAGCCACCGCGCGGATCATGGCCGCCGTCACCGCGTTGCTCGGCGGGGTGCGGGGTGAGGTCCCGCCTGCTGCCTGAACTCGCGGTCCGAATCTGCGGCTTGAGCCTGCCGCGCCTCGTGCGGAGCGTCACCTGCCGGGTAACCCGGATGGGGGTAGGTTTCGGCTTATGAGTGCACATTTTGATGTCGTGGTGCTGGGCGCCGGGGTCGGGGGCTACGTGGCGGCGATCCGCGCTTCGCAGCTCGGGCTGACCGCCGCGGTGGTGGAGGAGAAATACTGGGGCGGGGTCTGCCTGAACGTCGGATGCATTCCGTCGAAGGCGCTGCTGCGCAACGCCGAGCTGGCGCACATTTTCACCCAGGAAGCCAAGTCGTACGGCATCCAGGCCGAGGGGCAGGTCCGGTTCGACTACACCGCCGCCTACGAGCGGAGCCGGAAGGTCGCGGACGGGCGCGTCAAGGGCGTGCACTTCCTGATGAAGAAGAACAAGATCACCGAGTACGACGGGCACGGCACCTTCGTCGACGCGAACACGATCGAGGTCAACGGTGAGCGGATCACCTTCGGCCACTGCGTGATCGCGACCGGTGCGACGGCGCGGTTGCTGCCGGGGACCTCGCGCAGTGACCGGGTCGTCACCTACGAACAGCAGATCCTGGAGAGCGAGCTGCCGGGCAGCATCGTGATCGCGGGTGCCGGCGCGATCGGTGTCGAGTTCGCCTACGTGCTGCACAACTACGGCGTCGATGTGACCATCGTGGAGTTCCTGGACCGCATGGTGCCGCTCGAGGACGCCGAGGTGTCGGCCGAACTCGCCCGGCGCTATCGCAAGCTCGGCATCAAGGTGCTGACCTCGACCAAGGTGGAGTCCATCGACGACTCCGGCGCCAAGGTGCGGGTGACGGTGTCGCAGAACGGGCAGCAGCAGGTGCTCGAAGCGGACAAGGTGCTGCAGGCGATCGGTTTCCAGCCGCGCGTCGAGGGCTACGGCCTGGAGAACACCGGCGTCGCGCTGACCGAGCGCGGTGCGATCGCCGCGGACGCCCGTGGCCGCACGAACGTGCCACACATCTTCGCGATCGGTGACGTGACGGCGAAGCTGATGCTCGCGCACGCGTCGGAATCCATGGGCGTGGTCGCGGCGGAGACCATCGCCGGCGCGGAGACCTTGGAACTCGACTTCGTGATGATCCCGCGCGCGACCTACTGCCAGCCGCAGATCGCCAGCTTCGGCTACACCGAAGCGCAGGCGCGGAAGCTCGGCTATGACGTCCAGGTGGCGAAGTTCCCGTTCAGTGCCAACGGAAAGGCGCACGGCCTCGGTGATGCCGTCGGGTTCGTGAAGATCCTGAGCGACGCCACCCACGGGGAGCTGCTCGGCGCGCACCTGATCGGTCCGGAGGTCACCGAACTGCTGCCGGAACTGACGCTGGCGCAGCAGTGGGATCTGACGGTGCACGAGGTCGGCCGCAATGTGCACGCGCACCCGACACTGGGCGAGGCGGTCAAGGAAGCGATCCACGGACTGGCCGGACACATGATCAATATGTGAGGTGGGCGAAGGGCTCGTCCCGGACCGGCGGCCACCGGCTCGGGGCGGGCCTTCGTGTCTGTTGTGGACGCCTGCTTTGTGGACACTTACTCGCGGTGGGGCCTCTGATCGTCTCCTTCCCACGAGCGCGTCAGCTCGAAAACGAGTTCGGGTCGCTCCCAGGTGATCTTCGGTGGTTTCGGCGGGACAGTGCCTACACGACGTGCTCCCATTCGTTCGTAGAAGGCCAGGGCGGGCGGGTGGGCGACGACGCGGACAGTGGTGAGGCCGAGGGTCTTGGCGTGCTCGAGCACGTGGGTCACCAGTTGTGCGCCCACACCGAGGCCCTGCGTGTCGTCGGCGACGAAAAGCAGGTCCAGTTCCGGGTTGCCGGTGAGCAGGGCGCCGAAGCCCACGATGTGGTCCGCGGCGGTCGCGACGAAGACCGGATGCGACCGCACGTACGCAGCCGTGACCGCATAGCCGTCGAGTATCGAGGCGTACTTGCCGCGATACGCCGACGACGCGTGCATGAGCGCGGTCAACGCTTCGGCCTGCTCGGGCATGGCTCTGCTGACGGTGGTGCCGTCGGTCCGGATCTTCTCCATGGCCGAGACGCTAACGGCGGGGACCGACAATCCCACATGGACGTGTCGGCCGTGCCGCCGCTGACTCGCGACCGCGGATGTCCACCTCAGCCTTCGTCGTCCGGTGGTTCCTCCTCTCGGGGCTCGTGCAACGACGGCGGCTCACTGAAGTACAGGTGGTCGGCCGGGGTCCTGATGGTCAGGGTTCCGTCGTCGTCCAGCTGGTAGACCCAGCCGGGTTCGTCCTTGAGATGGTGGTGGTTTCCGCAGTAGGCGGCCAGCGAACGGCTGCTCGTGGGGCCGCCGTGCTGCCAGGGCACCGCATGGTCGAGCTCGCCGGCCTGCGCGGGCCGGCAGCAGCCCGGCTGACGGCATTCGCGGTCCCGTACCCGGACGAACTCGTCCAAGGCCGCTGTCGGCCGGTAGCGGGTGCGGCCGAGGTCGAGGACCTGGCCGGTGGCCGGATCGGTGAGAATCCGCCGGAGCACCGTGTCCGGGCCCGCGACGATCCGCCGCGCCACCTCGGCGGGAACAGGCCCGTGTCCGGCGAGTTCGGCCGGATTGTCGTTCAACCGCAGGAAAGTGTTCATGTCGAGGTACAGGAAGACCTCGGCGCGAGGGGGACCGCCGTGGTGGCCGCCGAGCAGGAGGTCGACGGCGACGTCGGCACGCAGTTGGTCGAGGGTCCGGGGATCGTCACGGGTCTTCAACGCTCTCGCCGCGCGGTCGATGCGGGCATAGGCCGCCGCGGCCTTTTCGACGGGAGCCTTTTCGAGGACCAGATCCGCGATGCCCGCCTCACGATGGTGCAGCTTCAAGCGTCGTTCCCGGAGCTTTTGCTCGGCGCGCCGGGCGCCTCCCTCGGGATCGGCCTTCAACGCCGCGTAGGCCGCGGCCCGGCGTACCTGCACCGCGTTCTTCCCCGGCAGCCGCGAGGCCAGTACTTCGTCGACCTCACGGGCCTTTTCGTCGGAGAGCCAGGCAGTGGCTTCGACTACTTTCCTGGCACGGTACAGATCGAGCTGACCGCGCTCCATGAGTTCCAGGGTGCGGGGCAGCCGGGTGGTGAGCGCCTGCGCCGCGTCCACGACCTTGCCCGCGTGTTTTTCCGTGAGGCACAAGGCCAGCGCCACTTCGGCGCGGGTACTTCGAGGATTTCTTCTTCGCCGTTCGAGCGTGGCCATGCAGCGCACCTGCATCGCCTGCAGCCGCGCCATTTCGCTTTCGGCACCGCGCATGACGCGGACCACCGCGTGGTCCGGCATGCGCTCGACCTGGCGCGCCGACACGCGTAGCGCGCGTGTCGTGCCCAGTATTCCGTGGATCACCTCCTGGGTGTTGCGGTCGATCAGGTCGCTGAGAAGGTCGGTTGCGTTCATGCCAGGGACGGTACCGAGAGCCACCGACAAAAAGCGCTCGGTGAGGACGGGGCCCGCGCGAGTGTCCAGGTATACGCGCAGAAATTGATCCCGATGACGGCAGACGCGGCGGACACGGCAGACGCAGCGGGTGTGGCGGACACGGCAGACGCAGCGGGTGTGGCGGACACGGCGGGCGTGGCCGGTATGGCCCGTGTCACGGCGCTCCCGGGCTTGACCTCCAGTTAGCTGGAGACATGAGGCTGGGACGAGACAGCCGATGAGCAAGCGGAGGAACCATGAAAGCGGCGGCGTTCACCGAAATCGGTGACCCGGAGGTACTTCGTCCGATGGAATTGGACGACCCCCATGCCGGACCCGGCCAGGTCCGGGTGCGGGTCAGGGCCGCGGGGGTCCAGCCCTTCGACGCGGCCGTGCGGGCCGGGTGGGAACCCGCCGGGGCCGAACTGCGCTGGCCGCGCGTGGTGGGCAATGAATTCGCCGGTGTCGTCGACGAAGTGGGCGACGGCGTGACCAAGGTTGGCCTGGGAATGGAAGTCCTGGGCTTCACAGTGCTGGGCGCCTACGCCGAATACGTCGTCGTGCCCGCGGACAACGTCACCGCGAAGCCCGCCGAAATGCCGTGGGAGGTGGCGGGCGGGTTCACCGCGGGCACGCAGACGGCCACCATCGCGCTCGACAATCTCGGGGTCGGCGAAGGCGACACGGTGCTCGTCCACGCGGCGGCCGGGTCGGTGGGCACGGCCGCGGTCCAGCTCGCCGCGCTGCGCGGGGCCACCGTTCTCGGCACCGCGAGCGCGGTCAACCAGGACTACGTCCGTTCGCTCGGCGCCACGCCGCTCGTCTACGGCGAAGGCCTGATCGACCGGATCCGTGCCGCCGCGCCCGGCGGTGTGGACGCGGTCATCGACGGCGCGGGTGGTGACGCGCTCGACGTCTCACTCGAGCTCGTCGAGAATCGCGATCGCATTCTCACCCTCGTGGAGCACGACAAGGCGGCGGACCTGGGTGTCCGGCTCACCGCCGGGACCCGGTCCGCCGAGCGGCTGGCCGGCCTCGCCGCGCTCCATGCCAAGGGGGACTTGAAGTTCCACGTGCGCCGCACCTACCCGTACACGGAAGCCGCGCAGGCGCATCGGGAGATCGAAACGGGCCACGGACGCGGGAAGATCGTGCTCACGTTCCCCGTCTGACCCTGCCTCGCTTGATTCTGGCGAGTACCCCGCGGATCAGCAGCGGCGCCGCGATCGCGGTCAGCAGCACCAGTGCCGCCCAGCCGCCGAAGCCGCCGATCCCGCCGTGTTCGTACGCGGCGGGATCGGCCTCGCGCCAGTTCTTCGAGCCGCCGTTGGCCAGCTCGGTGTCCGGGTCCGCGGTCGCCGTCGCCGTCCCGGCGTTCGAGGGGCCGGCATCGGTAGTGGCGGTGCCCGGGGCCTTGGCCGTGCCCTTGGTCAACTTGTCGACACCGCCCAGCTTTTCGAACGGATCCGGCGGACTCGACGCGCCCGCACCCAGGCTGCCGTGGAACGTCGGGTTCGCGCAGTTGCCCGCGTTCAGCTGCTTGGCGGGCTGACCGGTCAGCCGCGCGTTCGAGTTCATCATCTCCTGTGAGAGGTTCGGCGGCAGCGGGGAGTACCCGATCCGCGCCATGTTGCTCTGCCCGTCGCAGGCGATGTGCTCCAGGAACGCGGTGATGGTCGTGGTCTTTCCCGGATCGTCGTAGCCGCCGCGGCACGTGTCGCGGCCGGTGGTGCACGGCATCATGATGTACGAATACGCCGAGATGGGGTACGTCTTGGGATCCCGGTTCGCGTACACGCCGTCGAGTTTCTGGCTCAGGTCCGGCCGGAGTTCCGCCTTCGTCAGCGCCGCGGCGATGTTCTCCGCGTACGGCTTGGTGTACTGCCCGCTCTCGTTCTCGACCCACACCGTCGGCGCGCCGTACCGCAGTGCGTAGGCGAATTCGTCGTAGCCGATGGAGAACGGGACGTTCCCGGTCGCCACCGCCGTCGCGATCTGCTCCGAATCGCCGAACAGCTTGTACCAGGCGGAGTCGGGACCGGAGGTGGGTAGCTGGATCGGCCGCACCCCCGGTGGCAGGGCCCCCATCCCGTTCGTGGCGTTGCGGGACACGAAGGCCTGGTACGGGCCGGGGGCGGTCTGCGCGATGAAGTCGTAGAACAACGCCGTCGTCCCCGACTGCCCGGTGCGGCCCAGCAGCGTGATCGGCTGATCCGGCAGGGCTTTCCCGCCGTTGGTGGCGGTGATCGCCGGATCGTTCCACCGGGTGATGTCGCGGCTGAAGATGCGGCCGATCGTCTGCCGGGTCAGGTGCAGGTAGTCGACCTTCTGGCCGCCAGCGTCGGTGACGTTGTACATCACCGCGACCGCGCCCGCGACGTCCGGGACGTACTGGTACCCGCGTTGCTGCGCCGACTGCCCGCCCGCACCGGCCGCGGTGAGCGAAGTGACCTCGGCTTCGGTCCCGGCGAAGTCGACGGTGCGGTCGCCGTACTGGTTGACGCCGCTGGGTGAGCTGAACGCGCTGTAGTTGACCTGGATTCCGCGGGAACCGGCGCCGTTCTGCCAGTCGTTCATCGCCGGGCCGACATAGCTGGAGCCGGAGCCGGTGAGCGCGACGGCGGCCGACGCGCCGGGAGCGGTGGCGAGCTGCGCGCCGAGCAGCAGCGCGAGGACACCTCCCAGCGCGCCCGGCTTTCGTACCGGGAAAGTCCTCATCCGAACCGCCCGTTGACGTAGTCGTGGGTCCGCTCGTCCTCGGGTGAGCCGAAGATCCGCTCGGTCGGCCCGTGTTCGATGACGCGCCCCGGTTCGTTCTCCTCGGCGAGGAAGAACGCGCAGTGGTCCGAAACCCGTTGTGCCTGCTGCATGTTGTGCGTGACGATCACGACCGTCACCTCGTGCCCGATCTCGGCGATGGTCTGCTCGATCCGCCGGGTCGAGGTCGGGTCGAGCGCCGAACAGGGCTCGTCCATCAACAGCACGTTCGGCCGCACCGCGAGCGACCGCGCGATGCACAGCCGCTGTTGCTGGCCGCCGGAAAGCGCGCCGCCGGGCGAACCGAGCCGGTCCCGCACCTCGCGCCACAGGCCCGCGCGCTCGAGACTCTGCTCGACCAGCGCGTCCTTGTCGTCACAGCGCACCCCGGCCAGCTTCAGCCCGGCGAGCACGTTGTCGCGAATGGACATAGCGGGGAACGGGTTCGGCTTCTGGAACACCATCCCGATCCGCAGCCGAACCTGCTGGGCCCGGGTGCCCTCGGCGTAGATGTCCTGGCCGTCGAGCAGCACTTCGCCGGACAGGCTGGCCGAGGGCACCAGTTCGTGCATCCGGTTGAGGATGCGCAGGAATGTCGACTTCCCGCAGCCGGACGGTCCGATCAGCGCGGTCACCTCCCGCGCCGGCATGCGCAGCGACACCCCCTCGAGCACGAGCCGATCCCCGAACCAGGCACCGACCTCGCGGGCTTCGAGCTCCGCCGCGCCCGGTGGCGGGCCACCGGTCAGCGTCACCTCTCGCGTGCGCGGTATCTCCACAGTGGACATTTCGGTAGCAGGTGTTGCGACGGTGTCGGTCACCGGTTCTCCCGTGCGGTCTGTGCTGAAGCCGGAGCGGTTTTCGGGGTGGCGCGGCGTGCTCGCCGCTTCGACCGGTCCCGGCCGACCAGCCGGGCGAGGGCGAACAACGCGAAGATGAGCAGGATCAGGACCAGCGCGCCGACGTAGCCACGTTGCTGGACATTGCTCAGCGGTTGCTTGACGTAGTGGTAGACGAACAGGGGGATGCTCTCCTGCGGGTCGGAGAACGGGTTGGCGTTCATGCTGATCGAGCCGAAGGAGGTGAACAGCAGCGGGGCGGTTTCCCCGGCGACCCGCGCGATGCCGAGGATCACCGCGGTGGTCACCCCGGTCCGCGCGGTCGGCAGCACCACCGACCACACCGTCCGCGCCCGGCTCGCGCCGAGCGCCAGCGACGCCTCGCGGAGGCCGTCCGGCACGAGGCGGAGGACGACGTCGACGGTGCGGGTCACCGTGGGCAGCATGACCATGGTGAGCGCGAACGTCGCCATCAGGCCGTTGTAGCTGAACAATCCCACCCCGGCCTGGATACCCGGGATGATCAGCGCCGCGTACACGAACAGACCGGCCACAATGGACGGTAGTCCGCTCATCGCGTCCACCATGATCCGGACGGGACGGCGGAACCGGGACCGGGTCTCGTTGAGGAAGATCGCGGTGAGCAGCCCGAGCGGGACGACGAACACGAGCGTCAGCGCAGTCTGTTCCAGCGTCCCGACGATCGCGTGCAGCCCACCGGTGGCCGACACCGGATCGGTCGGTCCGACAGCGGACATGTCGTGCGTGAAGAAACCCCAGCGCAGGTACGGCGCGCCCGCGAAAACGATGTAACCGAGCAGGAGCAGCAGCGGTATCAGCAGCCCCAGCGCACCGGTGACGACGATCGTCGAGACGAGCCGGTCGGCGGCGGCGAGCTTGCCGAGGCGGTCCCGCGTGACCACGTACAGCATGCCCAGGTAAAGCACGTACGCGACGAGCAGGTCGGCGGGCCAGCCGGGCGAAGTCAGCAGCAGGTGCATGACGAACCAGGTCAGCAGAGTCGCGGAAACCGCGCAGCCGAGCGCGGCCAGGCGGTCGGCCGGGGTCGTCGAGGACGGACGTCGTTTCAGCAGCGGACGCTGCCGGACGGCCGGGGGCCTCGGCACGGTCATGGTCATGCGTCGACCCCCGCTCCGGACCGGCTGCGCGAGATGATCACCGACGCGGTGAAGTTCGTCGCGAGGGTGAACACGAACAGCACCAGCCCCGCCGCCATCAGCCCGCTCAGCGCCAGCCCCGAGGCACCGGAGTTGTTGGCGATGTACCCCGAGATCGTCGAACCGCCGAACTGGAGGATGTGCGTGGTGATCTCCGGAACCTGCGGCAGCAGCAGGGAAACCGCGATGGTCTCGCCGAGCGCGCGGCCCAGCCCGAGCATCGAGCCGCCGATGATCCCGCCGCGGCCGAAGGGCAGCATGACCGTCCGCACCATGCCCCAGCGGGTGCTGCCCAGCGCCAGCGCGGCCTCCTTCTCCCCTGGCGGGGTTTGCGCGAACACCTCGCGGATCACCGACGTCGTGATGGGCAGCACCATCAGGGAAACGATCAGCCCGGCGATGAACATCGAGTTGATGAACAACGCGTTGTCCTTGTGCGCGAACAACGGGAACCAGCCGAAGTTGTCGGTGAGCCACTGCGACACCGGCGCGATCTTCGGCCCGACGAAGCTGAATCCCCACAGGCCGTAGAGCAGGCTGGGAATGGCGGCGAGCAGGTCGACCAGCCCGGTGAGGAAACCACGCAGCCGTCCGCTGGAGTACTCGGTGATGTACAGCGCGGCGAGCACGCTCAGCGGCACCGCGATGCCGATCGCGATGAGCGCGACGACGACGGTCCCGTAGAGCAGGCCGAGCACGCCGAGCACCCCGCTCGCCGCGTCGAACCGGATCGTGGTGAAGAAGCCGAACCCGCTGGTGCCGAACGCCGGGCCGGCGCGGTAGATCAGGAAGAACCCGATGACGACGAGGATCGCCAGCATGGCGAGTCCGGCGCCGGTGGTCACCCGGCGGAACGCGCGGTCGGCCCGGGAGAGGACTTCGGTCACGAGCCGCCGCTGTGGCGGACCGGGCCGGGGGAGCGCGACGGTCACGTGCTGCCTTTCCTTGGTACGGGCGGGGATTCGCCGGGCAGGGGGCAGCGCGACACGGCCGGTTCCCCTCGGCCCGGCCAGTATGTGCGGCCGCGTGGCGCCGAAGGTGTCCGCGCGGGAAACGCCCGACGGGGCGCCGGTGAATCACCGCCGCCCGCCCGCTCCGGGCCGTTGACCGGACGCGTCCCGCCGGGGACGTTGGGGCTCGGCAGGCCTCGTACCGGGGCGTGCCCCTGTCCCATGTGCTCGGGAGTGTTCGTGTTCTTCGCCCTCGCAAGACGTGTCGGTGTCGTACTCGCCTGTGGTGTCCTGGCGGTGCTGGGCGTACTCGCCGTTCCCGCGGCCGGTGCGGCGGATCAGCCGCTACCGCCCTACAAGCTCAAGACGGAACCCGCGTCACTGGCGGTGCTGCAGGACGGCGACCCGTTGCGGGTCACCCTGTCCGGCCTGCCCTCGGGGGCGTCGGCGAAGCTGTATTTGTGCCCGAAGGATCTGCGGGACAATCTGCTCAAGCAGGCGGGTGTCGTCGGCGGTGTCCCGCAGTGGGCTCCCGAGCACGCTTTGCTGCCGCGTGTGCGTGCCTACTGCAACGGGCCGTTCGGCGACGAGCTGACCGGCCGGCCGGCGGGCGCGCACCAGATGCCGCGGGCGAGGAGCGCGACGACC
Organism: Amycolatopsis sp. NPDC059021; assembly: GCF_042739895.1. Taxonomy (NCBI): domain Bacteria; kingdom Bacillati; phylum Actinomycetota; class Actinomycetes; order Pseudonocardiales; family Pseudonocardiaceae; genus Amycolatopsis; species Amycolatopsis sp. NPDC059021. The sequence continues at coordinate 22,031 of NZ_JBHYIQ010000080.1, read as the reverse complement.
GGCGAGATCGTGTTCGACACCGCGGTGCCGCGCGGGCGGGCCACACCGCACCCCGTTCTCATGGACCCGGACTACACCACGCTCGACCCGAGCCGCGTCTTTCCCTGGCCCAACAACCCGGTCGTCTCGGTCGACCCGCAGGGCGCCAAGATCCGGCAGCGGCAGTTCTCCTACGCGTGCGACGAGAACCATCCCTGCATGCTCGCGGTGGAGATCACCGTGGGCGCGACTTCGTGGATCGACGACTCGCTGTCGTTCGCGCCCGCCGCGCCCGGCCTCACCGTGCGGGGGTGCGGCGGGATCGGGCAGGCTTCGATCAACGCGAGTATTCCGCAGCGGTTCGGCCGCACCGGTGTGGCCTGGAACCAGGCGCTGTGCGCGCCGACGAAGAGCGACCAGCCTGCCAACCTCGTCAGCGAAACCGAGGACGTCGGCCTCAAATCCTTCGACACCGGGGATTCGGACGTCATGGTGACCGGATCCGGGGGCTCGCTGGCGGCGCAGACCGTCCGTGCCCGTGAATACGTTCCGGCCGGCCTCAACGCCGTGGTCCTCGCCGCGGTGGGGTGGGCGCCGACGGACAAGAACGACTACGGCGGGTCGCTGGGCTCACGGGTCACCGACTCCCTGTCGTTCACCTTCGGCGAACTGGCGAACATGCTGACCAAGGGCGGCGAGTTGCCGGACGCCGGCGGCCGCGGCGGGATCTTCAAGGACGGATCGCCGCTGGTGACCCGGAATCCGGCCCTGGGCAAGATCACCGGCAAGACCGACACCCCCAACCTCAACCCGGTCGCCAGGGCGGGTGCGTTCGACTCGAACAACGGCTTCTTCGGTGTCACCGGTGAAGCGGGCAAGGGAACGGTGCCCTTCGCGCTCAGCACGCTGCTGGCGAAGACTGGCGCGAGCGAGTGGGTGTTCCCGGACCTGGGGGCCGAGTACTACGGCCCGCTCAGCGGGAAGTCTCCCGGGGTGATCGCCGAACTCGGTGCGCTGGATCCCGGCAGGTACCAGCGGCACAACGTCGACGCCAAGGTGGGGCAGTTCGCGGTGCGCAAGGTCGTGGACAACGTCACGGTGGGTACCGGAAGCGACTGTGATAACGGCTGCTTGAACTGGGTGGTCACGGATCTGGCGACGGCGAGGGCCTACGGCTGGACACCGGTGGCGCTGCCGGACGGTAAGGGAGGCTATGTCGCTCCGACGAAGGAGAGCCTGCAAGCCGCCGCGGCGACGATGAAGCCGGGCGCGGACGGCACGCTGCAGCCGGGAACGGCCTCCGGAGCCGGGGCCTACCCGCTGACCTTCGCCGAATACCTCACGGTTCCGGTCAATCCGCTCATCGACGCGAACTGCCGGCCGCAACAGGCGAAGCAGCAACAGCTCAAGACGTTCGCCCAGATGGTGGTGAACGGCGGGCAGAGCGCTCTCGCACCGGGACTGGCTCCGTTGACCCCGGAGCTGGCGGGGGCCGCCGCCGACCGGGTGGCGAGGATCGGCACCGGCACCGTCGACGCGGCCTGCAAGGAGAAGGAGGAGGCGAAGAATCCGCCGCCACCAGGAGCTGCGAGCCTTGGCTCCGGCGGGACGCCCGCCGCGGCCAATGCCGTCAACGCGGCGACGTCGAGCGGCACGCCGATGGCGGTTCCGGAGAAGACGGCCGCGCCGACCCACGACAGTGTGCAGGCGGCGAAGAACCTCGCCGACTCGATGAGGATCCCGGCCTTCCTCGGCGCGGGTGTGCTCGGCGCGCTGATTCCCTTGCTGGCCTTGGTGATTCTCGCTGCGCTTCCTTCGGGGACGGCGTATGTGACGGCCGGACGGCCCGTTCCGCCGTGGCTCAGCAGAGCGTCCGCGGCGGTCGCGAACGTGGTTTCCGGTCTGGTCGCACGGATCCGGGGGCAGCGCGGATGAGCACCGACCTCGTGGGCAGGCACGCCGCACCCGACGATGCTCCGGAAAACGGTCCCGAAAACGCCGAAAATCCCGGAAACGCCGGAGAGTCGCAGCCGCTCGCCGTCGAAGCGCACCCGGCGGGCCAGTTCCTCCGGATCACGCCCGGCTGGGTCGCGGCGACGGTGTTCGCCTGGCTGGTCACCACGGTCGTGGCGTTGTCACTGGTCGTCTACGCGCTCGGGCCGATGCTGCAGGCTAGTGATCAGCGGGACGCGCTGAGCCGGATCCGCATCGAAATGGACCGGGCCTACGGGGCGAGCCAGAGCCTGTTCGGCCCGCAGCCCGCGGCCAGGCCGGCCGAATTCGGCGCGCCGGTCGCGGTGCTGGAGATCCCGAAGCTGAAACTCCAGCAGGTCGTCCTGGAGGGTGTCGCCAGCGGCGAGACCGCGTCTGGTCCGGGCCACGTGCCGGGGACCGCGGGGCTGGGGCAGCCGGGGAACGCCGCGGTCGCAGGCCGGTACTCGGGATACGGCGCACCGTTCGGATCGTTGTCCACACTCGTGAACGGCGACGAGATCGTGGTCGCGACCACCCAGGGCCGGTCGGTCTACCGGGTCACCGAAACCGCGGCGCGGCCGCTCGACGAGACGGCGGACTACGGAAAGACGGACAACGACCGGCTCACCCTCGTGACCTCGTCGTCGTGGTGGCCGCTGGCTTCGCGGAACGCGACGGTGGTGACCGCCGTGCTGGAAGGAAAGCCGTTCCGCCCGGCACCGCAGAACGGCAGGGCGGACGCGCAGGACGGCCGGACCGGCGACGGCGGCGCGTGGACCGGTCTGGTGCTGGCCTTCGGCGGGTTCGTCGTGGCGGCGGCGGGCGCGACCGTCCTCTATCGGCGATGGCGGCCGGTGTCCACATATGTGATCACCGGTCCGGTGCTGGTGACGTTGTCGGCGTTGGCCGCGCTCGCGTTGTGGCGGTTGTTCCCGGCCTGGGCCTGAGGCGGGGTACCGGCGGCGTATCCGCATCCGCGTCGCTGGTACCGGCAGCGCTCGTACCGACACCCGCTTCGTGCCTCCCTCGCGTACGAATCCGTTCCATCAAGTGGACGCAGCGGCGTTCCCGACTTTGGTGGGTGGCACGGCGGCCGGTCGCTCCTTAGATTCTCTTCACTACACCCGGTCAGGGGTCACCCAATTGAGTTAACGTCATTAACGACCGCTTCGGGTGTCACGTCATCATCAGCGTGCGTCGGGGCGCGCTACGACAGGGAGAAATCCATGGTGAGATTCAACCGGGTCGCCGCATACTCGGTTCCGGTGACGGTCGGCGCGCTCCTGCTGTCCGGCGCCGCGGCGGTCGCGCAGCCCTCGGCCGCCGATACCGCCACCGCACGGACCCAGGCGGGGATCAGCGCGCTGCAGAGCATCAAGAAGTCGCTCACGCCGGCGGAAGCCAAGCAGGCCAGTCAGCTCGTCGTCGAGAAGCGGCTGCGTGCCGACAAGGGCCTCGCCGCGAAGCTGCCCGACTACCGCTCCGGGGTCGCCGTGAGCGACAAGGGCTCCGTTGCGGTCGACATCTGGGGCAAGGACCAGAAGGTGGCCGACGCGGTGCGGGCCGCGGGCGGCACCGTGCGCCACGCCTCCGGTGGCGCCGTCCGCGCGGATCTGCCGCTGGCCGCGGTCGACGCGATCGCCGGCCGCGCGGACGTCAGCTCGGTCAAGCCCGCCGCGCAGGCGATGACGTGGAAGGAAAACGCCGACTCCGCCGGTGCCGCCGCGCGCAAGCAGCTGGCAGGCAAGGCGGTCGCCGCGACGCAGGTGTCCGAGGGGGACAAGACGCACGGCGCCGACACGGCCCGCACGAAGTACGGCGTCAACGGTTCCGGCATCAAGGTGTGCGTGCTCTCGGACGGCGTCGACTCGCTGTCGAAGTCGCAGACCGCGGGCGAGCTGCCCGACGTCGATGTCCTGGCGGGCCAGAAGGGCAGCGGCGACGAGGGCACCGCGATGCTCGAGATCGTCCACGACCTCGCCCCGAACGCGGCGCTCGGCTTCGCCACCGCGTTCACCAGCGAGCAGAGCTTCGCCGACAACATCCGCGCGCTGCGGAACACCGGCAAGTGCACCGTGATCGTCGACGACGTCTCCTACTTCGACGAGTCGCCGTTCCAGGACGGCCCGGTCGCGCAGGCCGTCAACGACGTGACCGCGGCGGGCGCGCTGTACTTCTCCTCCGCCGGGAACTCGGGCAACCTGACCGACGGCACGAGCGGCTACTACGAGGGCGACTTCCGCGGCGCCTCGACCACCATCCCCGGCATCACCGGAACCCCGCACAACTTCGACCCGAACGGCACGCAGGTCTTCGACGCGCTCTCGGCCGGCTCGCTCGGCAAGCCGGTCACGCTGTTCTGGTCCGACCCGTGGGGCAAGGCGACCAGCGACTACGACCTGTTCATCCTGAACTCCTCCGGCAGTGTCGTCGCCTCCAGCGAGAACCCGCAGAACGGCACGCAGAACCCGTACGAGATCGCCTCGGTGCCGAGCAGCGGCTCCGGCTACAAGGTGGCCGTCGTCAAGTACTCCGGTGAGGACCGGTTCATCGCGCTCAACGTGATCCGCGGCCGGTTCGTCGCTTCCGGTTCGCTCAAGGCGTTCAGCACCGCGGGCGTCACCTCGGGCCACTCGGCGGCCAAGGACGCCTTCAGCGTCGCGGCGGCCCCGGCGGCCACCGCGTTCGGCCGTCCGCTGGAGCAGGGCGACCCGGCCAACCCGGCGGGCCCGTACCCCGGCCTGTTCACCGCGAGCAGCAAGTGGGAGCGGTTCAGCTCCGACGGTCAGCGGCACCTGTTCTACAACGCCGACGGCACCGCGATCACCCCGGGCAACGTGTCCTCGACCGGTGGCGCCACCCGCGCCAAGCCGGACATCACCGCGGCCGACGGCGTCGCGACGTCCGTGAGCGGCTTCCAGCCGTTCTACGGCACTTCGGCGGCGGCCCCGCACGCGGCGGCCATCGCGGCGCTGCTGCTCTCCGGCAAGCCGACCGCCACCCCGGCGGAGATCCGTACCGCGCTCCAGTCCAGCGCGATCGACCTCGGCGCGCCCGGGTTCGACGCGGTCACCGGCAAGGGCGTCATCATGGCAGGCCCGGCATTGGCCGCGCTTGGCGTGCCCGCCAAGCAGTAAGCACCCACCCGGCCCGTCGCGGAAGCGGCGGCCACGACGAACAACGGCCCGGCGCGGGGAACGCGCCGGGCCGTTGTCCCGTTACCGGGGATTCAGCCGGTGATTCAGGCCTTGACGCAGGTCAGGTCGCCGGTGCCGGTGATCGTCTTGAAGCCGTACTGCTTGATGATGCCGGCGAGCTTGCCACCACACAGCGGGCTGGCGGTCGCCGCGGTGTCGCCGGCGTCGAAGGCGACGGCGCGCTTCGCCTGGCCGTACCGCGGGGTGCGGGTGTCCAGGACGTAGTAGACGATCCGCGAACCCAGGAACGAGTCGGCGAACGCGGGCTGGTAGCTGCCGGCGGAACCGGACACCAGCGCCCCGTCGGAGCCGGCGCCGGTGAGGCCGTTGGCGGTGAATCCGGCGCGCTTGTCGCCGGTGACACCGTTGCCCTGGGCGACCCACTGCGCGATCGAGAACGGCGCGATCGCGTTGTTCCGGTCGCCGGCCGCGATCGACGACGCGTCGTTCTCCTGGAAGCGCTTGACGGTGACCGGCTTGGTGGTCGGGTCGAAGCCGAGCACGGTGGTGGTGAAGAAGCTCAGGGTGCCCGAGCCGGGCTGCGGCAGGTACACCTTGATGTCGGCGGTGGCGCCGCCGACCTGGTTCCAGTTGGTGATGGAGCCGTCGTAGATGCCGCGCAGCTGCGCGAGCGTCAGGGTCAGGCCCGCACCCGAACCGGTCGCGGACGAGGACCAGGTGACACCGTCGCGGCCGAAGCCGTAGTACTCGAAGGACGCCGGGTCGTTGCTGCCACGGCCGGAGGAGGACCGGGCGATCTCGTACTTGCCGTCGCCCGCGGCCGCCGAGGCGTTGAGGGCGGCCTTGCCCGCCGACGAACCGTCCGGCGGCGGGTTGCCGGCGTTGTAGGTGGTGCCCGGCGACCACGGGTCGGCGGGCACGGTGAACGAGCCGCTCGCGGGGAGCACCGGCGGGATGTTCACGTAGTTGTCGGGGTCGCTGTTCCAGGTCGCCGTGTTGGCGTTGGCGAAGATCGCGCCGGTGACGTCGAAGATGGTGTCCGAGCCCGCGGCGGGGATGACCTCCGCGAGGCCGTTGGCGGCCGGGACGGCGGCGGCCGTCCCGGTCATGACCAGACAGGCGCCTGCCGCGGCCGCGGTCACGCCGAGAAGCCGGGTAATACGAGCACGCATTGTGTCAGCACTCTTTCTGCTAGTCCCCATGACGTCACGGGATCCCGTGACAGGTCTCATCTCCTCGTACCGGACTGACCGGATCGGGTGCTCCGCGTTCCCGCCCGACGGCCTGGTGGTTAACCGGCGGGAAACGTACTTTCCGTGATTGTCGATCACCGATTCCGGCGTTCGGAATTCTCTCGGGAATTCATGCGGTACTTCTTGCGCCAGTCGGTGATCGTCTCTATTCGGCCGTCGGTCGTCGCTTCCCCCGTGGCGGTGCGAAATCGATCGAGCCCGCGTTGCGCCTCGATTCTGCGGCCATATGCGTGTGCTGCCACGGCGACGGCTTCCGTGCCGTTGCGCAATCGCCAGCGCCACCGGCCGCCGCCCGCGTGGCCGAATTCCGCGGTCAGATCGTCCAGATGGGCGCCGAGCCAGGAAATCGAAGCGAGGCAGTCCTCCGTTCGGTGGTAATCGAGCGCGCTCGTGCCGAGTGAGGTGTTGTTTCCGCCCAGCAGGCGCCAGCGGAGTGTTTCGGAACCGGTCTGGACGAGTTGGAATCGTGGTTTCTTCCCCCGGGACACACCTTGGTGATCGGTGAATAACCGAGGGGGTTACCGGTTCCGGTGAAGGCCCGACGGCGTGGCGGTGAACATCCCGTTCGGGACTGGACACGCTACTCCGAACGGCTGCGGGCAATCGGCGCGTGGCGGCGAACGGTCAGCAAGCGCTTTCTCAGCGTGGCCCCTGGCGGCCCCGGCGCCACGGCTCCGCGATGGCACCGGATACGGTGGTGCCGCGGGTGTGTGACGACGAATCCGGTACACGGCAAGGAGGACGACGGATGGGGATCGCGGTGGTCACCGGGGCGGGCTCCGGGCTGGGGCGGGAGATCGCCCGCGCGCTGCTGGCCGACGGGTATCAGGTCGCGCTCGCCGGGCGCCGGGCAGGCGCGCTGGACGAGACCGCCGATGGGCACGACGCGGCCATGGCCGTGCCCACCGACGTCGCCGACCCCGCCGCGGTGGACGCCTTGTTCGCCGCGGTCCGCGACCGCTGGGGCAGGCTCGACCTGCTGGTGAACAACGCGGGCATGGCGCTCGGCGGCACCGTCGACGAGCTGTCGGTCGAGGACTGGCGCCGCTGCGTGGACACCAACCTCACCGGGATGTTCCTGTGCGCGCGGCAGGCCGTGCGGCTGATGAAGGCGCAGGACCCCCGCGGCGGCCGGATCATCAACAACGGCTCCATCTCGGCGCATTCGCCGCGTCCGGCGAGCGTGGCCTACACGGCGACCAAGCACGCGATCACCGGGCTGACCCGGTCGATCTCGCTGGACGGCAGGGCCTGGAATGTCGCGTGTGGACAGATCGACATCGGCAACGCGACCAGCGAGATGACCGAGCGGATGGCGGCGGGGGTGCCCCAGGCGGACGGCCGGATCGCCGTCGAGCCCACCTTCGACGCGCGGCACGTCGCCGACGCCGTCCGCTACATGGCCGCGCTGCCGCTCGACGCGAACGTGCAGTTCCTGACCATCACCGCGACGACGATGCCGTTCATCGGCCGCGGCTGAGTCCTGTGAAAAGCTGAGCCCGCGGGAACCGCCGGGCGTCACGGGATGACGCCGTCCTTGCGGAACTGGTCGAACAGCCGGAAGAACATCTCCTCGGTGGACACGTACTCGTGGAATCCGTGGCGGCGGGATTTCGACGTGTCCGCGAAGACGTCGTAGTCCCACGAGAACACGAAGTCGGCGAACCGCCACGACGCCGAAACATCCGCGTAGGACGCCTCGAGCCCGTGCTTGTCCGCCATCGATGTCCACAATGGAGCTTTGTCCGCCATCACGACCTCGAGCGACATCGGCAGCGGTGGCGCGGTTTCGAGACCGAAGTAGCCCGCGATCTTCGGCCACAGCTCGCTCCAGCGGAACAGGTCGCCGTTGGCGATGTTGAACGCCTCGTTGCCCGTTCGGTCATCGGTGGCTGCCCAAACGGTCGCCTTCGCGAGCAGGCCGGAGTCGGTCACCTCCAGCAGGCTGTCGTAGGCGCCGGGTTTCCCGGGAAAGCGCAGCGGCAGGCCGAGTTCCTTCGAGATCGACGCGTAGACCGCGATGACCAGCGCCAGGTTCATCGGGTTGCCCAGCGCCGTCCCGCCGACCACCGAGGGCCGGATCGCCGACCACGTCCACGCCTTGCCCGCCTGACGGCGTTCCAGGAACTGCTGCTGGTCCACATTGAACTCGGGCGGCATGTGCCCGGCGTCGGTTTCGCGTGCCGGGGTCTTGAACGGGCCGAGGTGTGCGCCGTAGACCTTGTAGCCCTGCATCAGGCTGACGTGCCGCAGGCCGGGGGCGGCGGGCTCGACGGCGTCGACGAGGTTGGTCAGCATCCCGAGGTTGGGCGGCACGAGTTCGGCCCAGGTCGGCTTGTCCTGGTACGCCGCGTAGAACACGTGCGTGACGTCGGTCAGCTCGCCGAGCTTGGCCTGTGTGTCAGCGGGGTCGAGCAGATCGACGGCGATGTGGCGGGTTTTCCCGTCGCCCGGCCGGCGGGACAGGCCGACGACGTCCCAGTCTTCCTGCCGCGCGAGGTGGTCGACGAGGGTCCGGCCGATGATCCCGTTCGCCCCGGCGACCAGGGCGAGGTTGCGTGCTGTGCTCATACTTCGATCCTGTCCGGCGCCAAGGGATAAATCCAAGGCATAAGAATCACCGTAGGCATAAGCTGTGTTTATGACTAGCCTGCGGCAGCTGGAGTACCTGGTCACCGTGGTCGACACGGGTTCCTTCACCCGCGCGGCCGAGTCGCTGCATGTGACGCAACCCGCGTTGTCGCACCAGATGCGGACGCTGGAGCACGCGGTCGGCGGGCCGCTGCTGGAGCGGCTTCCGCGATCGGTGCGGCTGACTCCGATGGGCCGGGCGATGCTGCCGCACGCGCGGGCGGCGCTGGCCGACGCGGAACGGGCCCGCTGCGCCGCGCGCCAGGCCTCGGGGCTGGAGGCCGGGGAACTGCAGGTGGCCACGGTGTACTCGGTGAGTCTCGGGGCGCTGCCGCCGGCGCTGCGGGTATGGCGGCGCGAGCGGCCGGAGATCGACGTCCAGCTGTCCGAATACCGGCATGCCGACGAACTGCGCGACGCGATGAACGCGGGCGAAGCCGACGTCGCGATCGGGCCCGCGCCTGAGGGCTGGAGCGGCCCGGTACGTCCATTGGGCGTCGAGGACTTCGTGGTCGTCCTCCCCACCGACGGCGCGAGCGAGGACGCTGGGTCCGGCCGCATCGACCTGAGCACCCTTTCCGACTGCGCGTGGGTGCACTACGCGCCGGGCAACGGCCTCGCCGAACTGGTCGACCGCGCCTGCGGTGCCGCGGGGTTCCGGCCCCGTCCGGCGGTCCGGACGGAGCAGACCGCGGCGGCCCCGATCCTCGCCGCCGCCGGTCTCGGCCCGGCGCTGGTCCCGGCCAACGTCCTGCCCGCCCGCTTCGACGGCCGGGTGCTGCGCCCGGACCCGGCGATCCGGCGCACGCTCACCGCCTACTGCCGCACCAGCCCCGACCCGCTGACCGCGGCGTTCATCGACGTCCTGGTGAAGCACGCCGCGGTCTGAACCCGTCGGCTCACGTACCCGGACAGCCGGACACGAACCGACGCTCCCGGTACGCGAACCGACCCTCCAGGTACGCGAGTCACCCGCTCACATCGCGATGGCGGCGAGGTCGACACCGGCGAACGGGGTCGCCTTGACGTCGTGCGTGCGGCCGTCCCACACGGCGTGGCCGTGCGTGGTCCACAGCGGTGCCACGGGCAGGTCTCGCAACAGCTGGTTCTCCACGAGCCGGTACAGCTCGCCCGCCTCCTGCGGGGTCGCCGCCGCCTCCGCGTCCGCGAGGTTCTGCTTGAACCCGTCGTCGGTGTACCCCGCCGCCTCGGCGAGCCCGCTCAGCAGCTCGCCGGGGCTCGCGGTGCCGAGCTTGACGAGCAGGGTGGCCGGGCCGTCCGGTGATCCGGTGGCAGGCAACGGCTTCGAGGTGGTCTGGACCCCGAGCGCGGTCGCGAGGCCGTCGGCGAGCGGTTTGGTCCAGTTCTCCGACCGGGGTCCGGAGTAGACGGTCACCGGGCCGGTGAACGAGGCCTGGGCGAGCAGGGCCTTCCCGGCCGCAGCGTCGAACGCGCAGGCACGGCAGATACCGGAGCGCTCGCCAGGGGCGTCGGAGGGTGGCAGGAGCGCCTTCGCCGGATCGACCTGGTGCTGCAGCGGACCGGCCTCCAGCGCGGCCCTGTCGACGCCGAAGGCGAAGGCGTGCCGCACTGTCGGGTCGGAGAAACGCTTGTCCGCCATGGGAAAGGTGAGGTACCCGGCCTCGGGCAGCGGCCAGGACAGGTGCCGGTCGGCGAAGTCGTGGTGCATGGATTCGTGCCGGTCACCGGGAACCTCGGCGGCGAGGTCGAGCTTGCCCGCCTTCACCGCGTCGTAGTGCGCGGCCGGTTCACCGACCCGCAGGTCGATTTCCCTGGCCTTGCCGGGCGCGTCGGCGACCCGCACCAGTTTCCCGCCGCTGCCGGGGCGCCACGGGCCCTCCAGCCGGAACGGCCCGTTGCCGATCGGTGCCCGCGCGAAGGCGTTCCAGTCACGCGAGCCGAGAACCGAGCGCGGCAGCGGCGCGAGTCCCGGCGCGGACAGCCACACCGGGACCTGGCCGGCGGGGCGGTCCAGGTCGATGCGGATGGTCGCGTCGTCGGGCGCGGTGATGGACGTGGCGCGCAGCAGCCGGTTCAGGATCGGGGCCGCCGCCCACGGCTGCCCGGCGACCACCCGCCAGGTGTCCACATAGGATTGAGCGGTGACCGGGCTGCCGTCGTGGAACCGCGCGGGCCGTAGCCGGACCGTCCACTGCTTCCGGTCGGTGCTGGTGATGGACTCCGCCGCGCGTTCGGTGACCTTGCCGCTCGCCGCGTCGTAGTCGGCGAGCGGGGTCCACAGGGCGCTGGTCACCAGCCGCCCCGACTGTTCCTGCACGTCGGCGGGCAGCAGCGTCGCGGGTTCGTGCAGGCCGACGCTGAGTACGCCGGGCGCGGCGGGGGTATCGGACTCGGAACAGCCTGCCGCGACGAGTCCGAAGACGGCGAACAGGACGACAAGGACACGCGAGCGCATGCCTCTTCCTACCAGCCGGACACCGGACGAAAGACGGTTGTGTCCGGTTGAGGGCGGTCATAGAGTTCGGGAGTACGTTCACTGGGAGGTCTCTGTGCGTAACTGGTGGGTCCGTTCGTGCCTGGCCGTCACCACCGTCGCCGCGACGCTCGCCGCCACGGCCCTGCCCGCCGCCGCCTGCGGCGAAGACGACAAGCCCGCCGCCGCGGCCCACGTCACCGGCGAGCCGGGCGCGGTGAAGAACGTCCGTTCCGTGGGCAACCTTCCCGACGCGCAAGGCGCGATCTCGCTGGCCTTCCTGCCGTACGGTCACCGGGACGTGATGGCCGTTTCAGGCCAGTTCGGCCTGAAGCTCTACGACCTCACCGAAAACCCGGCCGCGCCGAAACTGGTCGGGCAGCTGAACATGCCCGGTCTGTGGGAGACCGAGGACACCGAGGTCGACCCCGTGCGCAAGCTGGTGTTCCTCTCGCGCGACCCGCGTGCTTTCGGCGGGAACACGCACACCGGCGAGTCCGGCATCTACGTGGTCGACGTGTCGACACCGGAGAAACCGGTGCAGCTGAGCTACGTCAAGGTCCCGGCCGGCCACACCACCAGTTGCATCAACGATTGCCGCTACCTGTGGACCGGCGGCCCCGCCAAGGCCGACAACCAGCCCGCCGACTGGGGTGGCAGGCCGATCTGGGTCACCGACGTCCGCGATCCGCGTAACCCGAAGGTTTCCCCGCAGCCGATCGAGCTGGCCCGCAACGACGGCAAGACCGACTACGTGCACGACGTCCAGGTCGACAAGAACGACGTCGCGTGGGTGTCCGGCCGCGGTGGTGTCCGCGGGTACTGGACCGATGGCGTGCACCGCGATCCGGTGCAGGGCAAGATGCGGCGCGCCACCGCGTACGCGCCGGTGCCCTACGCGGGCGGCGGGGTCGCCGAAACGGCCGCGCCGTCGAAGTTCATGCATAACAGCTTCCACCCGGCGAACCGCCGTGACGACGGCGCGTGGCGTGGCCACGACCTCGTCTATGCCACCGAGGAAAGCTTCGTCGACGGCTGTGCCGGTGACGGCGTCCTGACGATTTCCTCGCTCGAAGGCTCGTACGGCGGTGAGGGCTGGAAGTCGACCCCGGACAAGCCGTTCCGCCTGCGCACCGTCGGCACCTGGGGCGTGGCCGGGCAGGAGGGCAGCGACCCGAAGTCCGACGACTGCTCCGCGCACTACTTCGACATCCAGGACAAGGTGCTCGTCCAGTCGTTCTACGCGCAGGGCACCCGGTTCCTGGACATCAGCGACCCGACGACCCCGAAGCAGATCGCCTACTTCCGGCCCGCCGACGCGGCGTCGTGGGCGCCCTACTGGCACCGCGGCCACGTCTACGTCGCCGACAACAAGCGCGGGATCGACATCCTGAAGCTGACGGCTCAGTAAACTCGCCCACGTCGGCACGTCGCCGCCGGTACGGTGACGGCATGATGCAGCGACGCGCCGACGGCAGCGCGGGGGACGCGGACTACGCCGCGATCGGCGGTGTCTATACCGACTACCGCAAGCCGGATCCGCGGATCGGCGCGTACATCCTGGACGCGCTGGGCGAGGCGCGGACGGTGCTCAACGTCGGCGCCGGGGCCGGCGCGTACGAACCGGCCGATCGCGAGGTCACCGCCGTCGAGCCGTCCGCGTCGATGCGGGAGCAGCGTCCCGCGCACCTGCCGCCCGCGGTCGACGCGGTGGCCGAGAAGCTGCCGTTCGGCGACCGGTCGTTCGAAGGCGCGATGACGACGTTCAGCGTGCACCAGTGGAAGGACCTGCGCGCGGGACTGGCCGAACTGCGCCGGGTCACCCGCGGCCCGGTCGCCGTGCTGACCTGCGATCCGTTGCTGCTGCGCAAGTTCTGGCTCGCCGACTACGCGCCCGAGGTCATCGGCACCGAGGCACGGCGCTATCCGCCGGTCGACGACATCGCCGACGGGCTGGGCGGCGACACCCAGGTCATCGGCGTCCCGGTGCCGATCGACTGCACGGACGGTTTCAACGAGGCCTACTACGCCCGGCCGGAACGGCTGCTCGATCCGGACGCGCGGCTGTCCTGTTCGGCGTGGAGTTTCGTCGACGACGAAGTGCACAACCGGTTCGCCGCCGAACTCCGCCGCGATCTCGCCAACGGCACCTGGGAACGGCGCTACGGCGGTCTTCGCGAGCAGGCGGAATTCGACGGCTCGCTGGTGCTGGTCGTGTCCCGCCCGACGGGGAGCTGACCGCTACTCCGAGGCCAGCAGCTCCTCGAGTTCCCGGACGGCCGTGGTGAGTTCCTCCGCGAACAGCGTCATCTCGTGCGCCACGTGCCGCGGCGTGCACAGGTAGATGTTGAGCCGGTCGGGGAGCAGCACGTACGCGACGCCGATGCATTGCGGGCTCGTCGAACCGAAGCCGAAGTACTGGATGTTCACCGACGGCGCGGAACTCGTGCTCAGGTAGTCGTCGCGCATCTTGATCCAGCCCGGCGAGGAATACAGCGGCAGATTCACGTCGCCACCGCGTCGCTTCTGGATCAGCTGCAGTTCCCACAGGTGCTGCTCGGGCGCGTCGCCGACCTGACATTCCTTCGCGCGGGCCACATGCTTCGCCGCCGCTGTCCGGAACGCCTCACGACGTTCTTCGCGGGAGGCGTTCCCGTCCTCCATCACCGCGACGAACCGCAGCACCTCCGGTGTCACGACCCGCATCGCCTCGGTGCGGCCGTTCTGGAACTGCCGCGTGGCGATCGACTCGTAGGTCGCGCCGGTCAGCCCCTTGGCTCGTTTGTGCGCGAGCTGATACGCCATCTGCGCGAAGCCGTCCGGCGACATCCCGAGCTGTTTCGCCCTGCTCGCACCGAAATCCTCGAACGACAGGATCTTCGTCGCCGTGGCGTCGGCGTACGCCCGGAACGACGCGGCCGCGGCGCGGGCGTCCTCGCGCAGCGCCTCGTCGAGGACGAACTCGATCCGCTCGAACGCCGGTACCCCGTCGGCGCCCGGCCGCGCCACGCGTTCCCCGGCGAGCAACGCGTCGGTGAAGCCGAGGATCGTGGTCCCGTCCAGCTCGCAGTGCTCGACGTTGATGCCCGCGGTGCCGTCGGCGAACACGATCAGCGAGACGGCCTTGTCGAACCACCGGTTGCCGCTGTCGCCGTGCAGCAGCTGGTCGCACGCCTCCTGCGTGTCCTTCGGCGTGAGATCTTCCAGGCACACACAGAACAACGCGGTCTCGATCGTGTCCAGCGCCGCGGCGTTGCCGGCGTCGATCAGCGCCTGCCGGGTCGCCGCCCATTCCGCGCGGGCCTTGGTGGTGAAATGCCCGGCGGCGGTGGCGGGCTCGTCGATCGCCCGGCCGGTCTTCATGATCGTGTGCAGCCCGGCGATCAGCTGGTCGGTGTCGTACGGGCGGCCGTCCGGCGCGAGTACGTCCATGCGGAACGGCGTGTCCTGGTGGAACACGACGATGTGCCGCGCGGTGGACGGGCCGGGCCAGCCCTCGCGGTACGGCGTGCGCGCGGTGTCCAGCTCCGCGCCGGGGATGCGCGTGGCGGAGAACAGGAACTTGTGCTGCACCATCGATTGCGGCTGTCCGCGCACGATGATCGGCGGGATCGACTCGTCGTCCAGCCGCAGCTTGTAGTCGACGGCCGAGGCGACGAGTTCGGCCGCGCGTTCCACCTGTCCGAGCCCGGATTCGGCGAACAGGAAGAAGAAGTTGGCGTTGAGCGCGATCCGGTCGCGGCGGCCGAGGTACCGGTACGGCCAGAACGTGTCGAGCCAGCTGCGCACGCCCTCGGCCGAGTCGTAGGCCTCCAGCAGCGCCTGGAGTTCGTGCGCCGGACTGTCTTCGGCGAGGTACGCGCGCACCGCGGCTTCGGTCTCCGCCAGCTCCTCCGCGGTGAGCAGCGGCGCGCACCATTCGAGGAACCGGCGGCAGCTGTCTTCCAGCGTGGGCACGGGGACGCGGGGGAGGCGGTCCTCGTTGCCGAAGGTACGCGTGGACCATTCCGGACTGCTGCTCACGATCATCCTCGATCTCGATGGGACGGGTCAGGGTGCGGCATCGAACACGCGTCGATGCTAGCGGTCACGTACGACAAAGTGCCGAACACGGGACGGGGTAGGGGAAAAGCGTGGTAGGGCGCGATCAGTCGAGCAGCCGGTCGCCCCGGACGGCCTGGCCGAGGTGCTCGGGCAGGACGCGGCCGAACAGCTGGCGCGCCCGTTCCGGGCTGCCGATGACGCCGGGACGCTCGCTGTAGGCGAAGATCGCCGAATGCCGGGCGACGTCCCCACGCACGGTTCCCACGCGGTGCAAGGAGAACCGGCCCCGGAACAGCTGCAGGTCACCGGGGCGCAGGGTCAGCCTGCGGACGAGGTGCTCGCCTTCGCCGGCCAGCACGGCACGCACGTCGTCGAAGTTCTCCTCCGTCGCGGACCGGATGTTCGGGCAGTACTCGAAGACGCCGCCCTCGGTCGCTTCCTGGGTGAGCATGCTGACGGTGTATTCGTTGACGTCGAAATGCCACGGATGCGCGCGGCCCGGCGCGATCACGTTGAGCGTCAGCCCGGACAGCGGATCGGCGAGCTCGTGCAGTTCCGGCAGCGCGAAGCAGTCCGCGACGAACCGCTGGAACTCGCGGCTGGTGTAGAGCTGCTGGATGATCGAGGCCACCGGGATCTGGTCACGGGCGACGAAAGCGTTCCCCCGCTCCATGATCGTGTTCCCCGGATGCCCTTCCGGCAGCGGAGTGCCGGTGGCGATGTTGTAAGCGTTCACGAGTTCGATGCGGGAATACGCCGATGGGGCGATCTCGGCGCATTCGGATTCGAGAACCGCGCGCAGCTGCGGCCGGATGAAATCGGTGAGCACACTGCACCCGGTTTCCCGGAGATCGGCGCGGGTACGGGAAACGATGTCCTGCCAGGCTCTGCTCCCCGGGTCCGAGAGGGGGTAGCGGTCGATGTCGACCACCTGGGCTACGGCCACGGCTTCCGAGGTGCTCATCGATGTCCTCTCGACGGGTGGACCTGTCGTGAACCTCGGAAGGGTTTAGCACAGAAAATGTCGGCGAATCCCGGCCGCGAAGTCGTTTGTGATCGGTGACACAGCGTCGTGTGCGTGGGATGACAAGAAAGCTCCGAAGGCCACCATGAGGGACTTGAGTTCCCTCATGGTGGCCTTCGGAGCCCTTGGTGGCGCCGAGGTTTTACGGCGTCAGCAGTGGTAGCAATGGCTTGCGCACCGCGGTCGCCACTCCGTCCGACGCGGCCGCGGCGGCGATCCGCTCGGCCGACGGCGTCCCGTAGTCCGTGGTGCGCTGCCGCAGCGGACGGCCCAGCGGTTCGACCATCGCGCGCATGTCGCTGATCGTCTTGTACGAACCGTTCGCGGCACCGGCCATCCGGCTGATCGTCTCCTCCATCAGCGTGCCGCCGATGTCGTTGACGCCGCCCTGCAGCACCGCCCGGCTGCCCTCCTCGCCGAGTTTCACCCACGAGGACTGGATGTTGTCGATCATCCCGTGCAGCAGCACCCTGGCCAGCGCGTGCACCGCCCGGTTCTCCCGCGGCGTCGCTCCCGCGCGGGCGAGCCCGGCGAGATAGATCGGCGAGCTCTGGTGGATGAACGGCAGCAGCACGAACTCGCTGAACCCGCGCTTGCCGTGTTTCTCCAGGCCTTCACGCTGCAGCCGCGCCAGGAGCTTCAGATGCGCGACCCAGTGCGCGGGCGTGTCGACGTGGCCGTACATCATCGTCGACGTGGTCGGCAGGCCGACCTCGTGCGCGGTCGTCACGACCTTGATCCACTCCGACGTCGGCAGCTTGCCCTTGGTCAGCACCCAGCGGACGTCGTCGTCGAGGATCTCCGCCGCCGTGCCCGGCAGCGAGTCGACGCCGGCCTCCTTCGCGCGGATCAGCCAGTCCTTCAGGGACAGATTGGTCCGCGAGGCGCCGTTGACGACCTCCATCGGGCTGTAGGAGTGCAGGTGGATGTCCGGCTGCCGCCGCTTCACCTCGGCCGCCAGGTCGAAGTACGCGGTGCCCGGCAGGTCGGGGTGGATCCCGCCCTGCATGCAGATTTCCGTCGCGCCCGCGGCCCACGCCTCGTCGACGCGGTCGCCGACCTGCTCCAGGGAAAGCGTGTACGCGTCGGCGTCGGTGCGTCGCTGGGCGAACGCGCAGAACCGGCAGCCGGTGTAGCAGACGTTGGTGAAGTTGATGTTCCGCGTGACGACGAACGTGACGTCATCGCCGACGGTCTCGCGGCGCAGGTCGTCGGCGATCTTCGCGAACGCGTCGAGTTCGGCGCCGTCCGTGTGCAGTAGCGCCAGCGCCTCGTCGTCGGACAGCCCGGCCGGGTTCTTTTCCGCGCTGCGCAAGGCATCCCGGACGTCGACGTCGAAGCGTTCCGGCGCGGACTTGATGTTCGCGCCGATTTCCTTCCAGTCGCCGTACACCGAGTCGAAGTCGCTGCGACGGTCTTCGGTGCGCCCGGTCGTGTCGATCCCGGTGTGCAGGTCGGTGCGGCCGGACTGCTCCCAGCCGCCGTCGGGTTCCTGCCAGGGGATGCCCTTCGGGATGGCCTCTTCGAGGGCCAGCCCGGTTTCCGGCTCGGTCAGCGCGGCGAGGTGCTCGCCGATCCGCGGGTCCAGCCACGGCTCGCCGGTCTTGACGTACTCCGGGTACACCGGCAGCCGTTCGCGCAGCGTGAACCCGAGTTCCTCGGTGTGCCGGCGCAGCTCGTCGACGCCGGGCCAGGCCATCTCCGGGTTGACGTGGTCCGGGGTCAGCGGCGACACGCCGCCCCAGTCGTCGATCCCGGCCTTGAGCATCTTCTCGTACTGGCGGCCGATCAGGTTCGGCGGCGCCTGGATGCGCATCTTCGGCCCGAGCACCAGCCGCGCGACCGCGATGGTGGCGGCCAGCTCGTCGAGGTCCGCGTCCGGGGTGGCCCGCATCTTCGTGTCCGGCTTGGCGCGGAAGTTCTGCACGATGACTTCCTGAACGCTGCCGTAGGTCCGCGCGACCTTGCGGATGGCGAACAACGCGTCGGCGCGCTCCTCGTGCGTCTCGCCGATGCCGATGAGGATGCCGGTGGTGAACGGCACCGAGCTGCGGCCCGCGTCCTCCAGCACCCGGAGCCGGACCTCGGGGTCCTTGTCCGGCGAACCGTAGTGCGGCTGGCCCTTCTCGGTGAACAGCCGCTTCGACGTGGTCTCCAGCATCATGCCCATCGACGCGGAAACCGGCTTGAGCCGCTGGAAGTCCTGCCAGCCGAGCACTCCGGGGTTGAGGTGCGGCAGCACGCCGGTCTCCTCCAGCACCCGGATCGCCATCGCCCGGACGTAGGACAGCGTGTCGTCGTAGCCGTGCGCGTCGAGCCAGTCCTTGGCGGCCTTCCACCGATCTTCGGGGCGATCGCCGAGGGTGAACAGAGCCTCCTTGACGCCCAGCTCGGCGCCCTTACGAGCGATGTCCAGCACCTCGTCCGGCGACAGGAACGGCGACTCGACCCGGCCCGGCACGGTCGCGAAAGTGCAGTAGCCACATCGGTCCCGGCACAGGCGGGTCAGCGGAATGAAGACCGACTTGCTGTAGGTGACGACGCCGGGGCGGCCGGCTTGGGCGAGTCCGGCGTCACGGACACGGGAGGCGTATTCGGACAGCGTCACGAGATCGTCGCCGCGCGCGTGCAGCAGCACGGTGGCCTCGGCCGCGTCGAGGGTCTTGCCGTCACGCGCCCTGGCGAGCGCGCGGCGCATCGCCGTGGCGGTGGGGGCGTTCAGGTCAGCATCGGGTGCCATTCCCGTCACGCTAGGAGCAGCCGGGCTGGACCGGCCAGTCCGTAATCGCCTGGTGTCTCACCCGAACGTGATGCCGCACCATTTTTGCAGTTCAGCGGCCTGCGGAGGTTGTCGATCTCCGCTCCGGCCGGTATTACCTAAAGTGTGGCCTCGGTGATCGGCAAGCGCATCGGCGGACGGACGTACTACTACCTCGCGGAGTCCGCCCGCGTCGACGGCGCACCCCGTGTGGTGACCCAGCGTTACCTCGGCACGGCCGAGGAGATCGCCCGCGCCGTGCCGGGCGACGCCGCCCCGGACAGCGCGCGGCACCGCTCGTACGGAGACGTCGCCGCGGTGTGGGCCACGCTGCGGCGGCTCGACTTCGTACGCCGGGTGGACGCCGTTTTCGGGCCTCAGCGCGCGAAGACCACGCTTGGCACACGGCTCGCTGTCGCCGTCCTCCATCAGGCGACCGCGCCGGCCGTCCCGCTCGGCGAATGGTGGACGGGCTCGGCGGCCGAGGACCTCGTGCGGCCGCGTCCGTCGAGATCGGCGCTGACCACGACAGCGCACTGGAAGGCACTGGGACGCCTGACGCCGGAGCGCATCACCGCCATCGAAACCACGATCGCCGAAGCCGTGCTCGGCCTGCTTGGCGACGGCACCGCCGCGCTCGCCGTCGACGTCGCGCAGTTCGCCTCGTTCACCGCGGCCGACTGCACCCTGCCCTCGGCCTGCCAGGACGCGCTCGCCGGGCTCGGCCTCGTCGTCACCCGCGACGGCGCGATTCCGTTGGCGTCACGGGGATATCGCCGGGACGGCGGTGCGACGCCGACATTCGCGGAGCTGGTCGAAAACCTCCGCTCGCGGTATCCGGCCGCCGACGTCACGCTCGTGTTCCATGCGGGGCAAGCCGCGCAGCTGGACCTCGGCGCGCGCAGCGGCTTCGTCGGATCCCTGCCGCTGGCAGGACATTCCGATCTGCTGGCGCAGCCCGCGTCCGCGCGCAGACGCGTCGACCCCGAACGCTTCGCCGGACTGACCGCATTGGACACCCTGGCCGTCGTCGACGGCGTCCGCCGCCGGGTGATCCTGACCCATTCCGCGACCCTGCACGCCGCGCAGGCTCGGGCGTTCGCCGACGAGCTGAGCACCGCCACCCGCGAGCTCGACGGGCTCGCGGCCGCCCTCGCGGCGGGCACGCATCGCGGCGACCGGTCCCAGATCCACGCCGAGGTCGGCCGGATCACCAGGGGCCGCCGGGTCGAACGCGCGCTGTCGACGACGTTGACCGGGGCGAAATCCGGCGAGATCCGGCTGACCTGGCGCATCGACGAAGCCGCCGTCGCCAGGCTGGAGGAGGAGTACTTCGGCAAGCAGGTCCTGGTCACCGACCACGACTGGCCGGTCGCCGAGGTCGTCACCGCCTACCGTGCCAGGACCCACCTCGAATCGACGTTCCGCTGGCTGACCGGGCCCGCGGTGACCGGGCCGACCCCGCGCTGGGAGTGGACGCCCGAGCGCATCGCCGTGCACACGCTGGTCTCCGTCCTCACCGCGACGGTCACCCACCTCATGCGCCGCGAGGCAGACCTCGCCGGGATGAACCTGTCCGTGCGGGAACTGCTGGAGCAGCTCGGCGGGATCGGCGAAACCGTGCTGCGGTATCCGTCGACCGGGGGACGGCCGCGGACGCGCCGGATCCTGACTGACCGGGATCCGGCGCAACAGCGGCTGTGGGAGATCTTCGGGCTCGGCGACGCCGACCAGGCCCGCTAGTCCCGGTGGACCTGGAGCGCGGAGAAGCTCTGGACCACCGGCATCAGCTCGATCACGTTGACGTTGACGTGCGCCGGCTGCGCCGAGGCCCAGTACACGGACTCGGCGACGTCGTCGGCGGTCAGCGGCGTCGTGCCCTCGTAAACGGCGTCCGCCTTGCCCTGGTCACCGTCGAACCGGACCTTCGAGAAGTCGGTGCCCCCGGCCAGGCCGGGCTCGACCACGGTGACCCGCACGCCGGTCCCGTGCAGGTCACTGCGCAGGTTGAGGCTGAACTGGTGCACGAAGGCCTTGGTCGCGCCGTAGACGTTGCCGCCGGGGTAGGGGTACTTCCCCGCGACCGAGCCGACGTTGATCACGTGCCCCTTACCGCGCTCGACCATCCCGGGCAGGAGCGCGCGGGTGAGGTGGACCAGGCCCGTGATGTTCGTGTCGATCATCTGGTCCCAGTCGGCGAGCTTGGCCCGGTGCGCGGGCTCGAGCCCCTTGGCCAGTCCGGCGTTGTTGACCAGGACGTCGATCTCCCGCCAGTCCTCGGGAAGTTCCGCGACCGCCGTCTCGACGGCGTCCGGGTCCTGCACGTCCAGCACGACCGGCAGCACGGCGTCGCCGAGTTCGGCCTTGAGCGCGGTCAGCTTGTCCTCGCTCCGGGCGGCCGCGATGACCCGGAAGCCCTCTTTGACGAACCGGCGCGCGATGGCGGCGCCGAACCCGGCGCTCGCGCCGGTCACGAATGCGGTCTGAGACATGCCGCCAGGCTAGGCGACCGGGGCTCACTCGTCGTTTCATGCCCGCTGACCTGCGATGATCTTGTTAAGGCACCCCCCTGTTTCGGGCTGTTTCGGGGCGTGTAATGTTCTCTTCGTCGCCAGGGAGACCGGGCGGCCGACCGGGACACGAACCAAGCTCTCGCCTAGGGCGATTGAGTGGGTGTTCCACCAAAAACTGCTAGGAATGACCGCCTCGATGACGGCCGCGTGTTGTGTGGCTGGGGTTGTGGTGTGTTGCTTGA